>DAISHL010000418.1:0-2380 GCA_036822555.1 Bacteroidota bacterium
GTTCTTTGCTTGTTCAATGCCTGTTCACTTTCACTTTCTTGACTTTGATAACTATCATATTTACAAATAGTTATGAGAGAAAAATGGCTGTCGGTTTTAATTTTTATCTGATTTAATTCCTGAAATTTCTGCAAAGTTCTATAAATGAAATTACCATCCATTTCAAGTTCTTCCTCTGCTTTAAATCTGCCAAAAATTAACTGACCACGATTGACTTCAACAGTCATTTCTCCACGACCAGTACTGATTAAAGCATACCCTTTTTTATAGTTAGCTTTCATTAGAAGCCATAACCATATCTTCAAATGCTTTGGATTAGCAAAGGCATAACTATCCATAAGCTCCCGATGTATTTTAATGAAGCTCATCCTCTGTTTCTTTAATTTGATTTAATATAAAATTTAAGTCAGATATAAACTCTTTCAATTCATCATAGTTCATATCAACATAAAAACCTTGTTGATGATCTTCAATAATGATTTTACATGAATTTAATTTTTCATTGTGATAACTTGACAAATAGTAATTGTAGTCAGATGCCTCATCAAAATATCTTTTTTCTATACCCATAAAATAAAAAAGCCCGATCGGTTGCAGCGATCAGGCGGATGTTTGTGTTTAGCAAACTGAATCCGTTAATGGCTGCAACTTCATTAACGAACTCTTAATAAGCAAATATACTACTTTAATCATTACGAACCTAATCTTTTATCAAACTTTTTAGCTCTTGTGGAAAATAAGAATCAGTACCATAAACGAATACAAATATATCATAAACTATTTCCCTGATGGATTCGTAGGTTTCCATGTCGTTCCTGAGTTTTTTAAGTCCATGAATGATCGTAGTGTGATCTCGTTTCCCTATCGCAAAGGCAATAGAAGCCAGGCTCATGTTAAGGTAAAGGTCATAAGCCAAAAGAAAGGCTATTACATATCTTGTCTTAACGTATTCCTGCTTTCGTGTCTTTTGCATTACGAACTCTACAGGATGACCGAAGTATTTGCATACCCTTTGGATGACTTCATTTGAAGATAGTCGTTCTGTGCCTGGTGGTGGATTGTCTCTAAAATATCGGTAAAATTTCATTTGTGTGTTTTGTCTGTTAATAATTCATCGGCTACTGACTTTCGTGTCCTGAAATAATCTGAATAAGATGGATATTCCATTGTGAACATCCTTGAATAAAAGGCAGCGAAGTCATTGTTAATCTTGAAATCATGATCTCCTTTGACAATAGCTGTCTGCCATCTTATTTTTTCGATTATCATCTGAGAGCCAAAATGCTTGTAGCCTGATTGGATGGCTTGTAAAGTGTACCTCCTGAATAAATCATATACCTCAGGATTGTTTTTGTGATAATCATCGAACCTTTCTCTTAGTTGGTTTGTGTACTGGAATGATAGTTGCATCTTTTTCGATTGGTTTTTGTGATAAAATTGTTTAGTGAACGTGGAACTTTTCTCCGTTTTCATTCATGACAAGTGCCATTCCAAAAGTATCTCTGCCTAAGATAAAGACCTTATCTCCTTTGACTCCATACTTTATTTCGGAATATGCTCCTGTGTAGTTCTCTTTCATGTACATTGGAATCATGATAAATGTTTTAAGATTTTGGATAAATGCCACGATTCTACTTCGTCAATCCTTAGCCGATGGATAGAATTAGTTTCTCTTGTTGCCCTACCATAACATAACTTAATCAAATCAGGATGGATTTCTTTAAGAACTTCAATCTGATTCTCAGTGTATATTATCGTATCAAGAAACTTAGTAGTGTTTTTTAATCGAATATATGACATATCCTTTCTGAATAAATAGTTGACAAAGTGATTGTCTACCTGAGCATAATAAGATTTCATATTAATTTGATTTAATGATACATGAATTAAGATTCTGTTCTACTTCTTTGGATAATTTGTAATGCTCTTTGATTTTAGCAATAGTTGTAGTTCCTGCCATTAGTTTTTCAATGGCTGCATTGTATTCCTTAGTACCTTTATTCATCCAGGCTTTGTCTGATTTTTCAGTTCCATTTCCATAGGTAGCATAGTTACCATCATCATCAGGATCACTGATGGAAAGATTCAAGATAGAGGTCAAAGCATATCTTTTCTGATAAGTTATGCAACTACCGATTCCCTGAGGATCATTCTTTACTGGAGTCATCAGGTAGTGTGATTCTAACCATTCTCCTGATTCATGTATTAAGATTGTGGTAAGTCCATGCTCTCCCTCAGGATGCTGACTGATGGTAAGTCCACATTCAATAAGTGGTTCTCTGATGGCTTCCTGGATGTTCTGAAGTGAAGCATACGTTGATTTGAAAAAAGGATTCTTTGCATCCTTAGAGATGTCACCTACCTTAACGTGGAATTAAGT
>DAISHL010000419.1:0-2374 GCA_036822555.1 Bacteroidota bacterium
ATGTTATGAGAATAACAAACTATCTTTTCTTACGTCAATTTATTGTTAGGTGTAGTTAAAAAGAATGTTGCAGATTCAATTTAATTAGACGAATCTACTTTATAAATCCCTCGAAAAAAATGATATTTTTCAAAAGTTCAACAAGATGACGTGGTTTTGAATCAAATATCTGATAATCAAATATTTATTTACTTGATTTTTCAATTTCGAAACCAAAATCCATAACAAGTGGCAACGGATCGGTTCTCATGGCTTGTTCAAACTCAAATTTGTATTTCCCTTTTTGAGGAAAGCGTACATTTTTTTTAATTGGAACTTTATAGTCAAAGATATCACCAGCGCCACTTCCCAGCCATTCGCCTCTACTGTTTGCAAGAATGATCTCCATTGTGTCTTTCAAGATCTTGCCATCAGGGTAATTAGTGGTCACAAATAAAAAAATATTACTGTAAGGGTAACTATCGGCATGTCTCACCATCAACGAAATGTTGTGCAGATTTTGATCATCGGTCATCTCCACCTCAAACACAGCTTTGTTTTTCGCATACCATTCATTGTCTTCAAACTTCACATACTTGGTAAATACTACATCTTTATTACATGAGGTAGTAATAAACAAAATCAGAATCAGTGCAATTAAATTATGCCTATAGAGTTTTGTTGCCATTATTGTTTGGTTTGTTTTGATTTGGCTTTTTATGCGGGTGTGCTTGTTTGTTGGGCTTTTGATTATTTTGTTGCTTTTGGCCCTGAGGTTTGGCCTGTTGTTGTTTATTACCCGATTGTTGATTAGGCTTACCTGATGGTTTATTGCCTTTGTGATTTGGTTTTTTCTTCTTGTTCTTATTGTCAAATCTGGTGAGGCTATCCTGACCAACAACATTTTCAAATGAAGGTTCCTCAATCACCTTTGTTTTTGCAGCAAATACTGCTTGCACAAGGTCTTCAGGTTTTTCTCCCTTTTCGTTCTTTTGCAATACCTGTTTCACCTGTTCAGCCTTCAAAGGAATAAAAACATCTGGTTCATGTTTGTACGAGAACCACATCACGCCTTTGAATATATCCGTTTTCTGTAAAAAGGCCTCCCCACGTTGAGTATGCAGGTTCTTGTTATCAAGGGTTGGAAATTCCTTTAGTGCATCCACATAACTATCAAGTTCGTAGTTCAAACAGCATTTGAGTTTCCCACATTGCCCTGCCAATTTCAGAGGGTTTAGCGATAACTGCTGATAGCGAGCGGCACTAGTGCTCACAGTTCTGAAATCTGTAAGCCAGGTACTACAGCACAACTCTCTTCCGCATGCCCCAATGCCACCAAGGCGAGAGGCTTCTTGTCTTGCGCCAATCTGACGCATCTCAATTCGAACCTTGAATTCATCCGCAAGAATTTTGATCAATTCCCTGAAATCAACACGTTCATCTGCGGTATAATAAAATATGGCTTTTGATTTATCTCCCTGGTACTCTACATCACTTAATTTCATTTGAAGCCCAAGCTGTAATGCAATGGTACGAGCCCTGAACATTGTTGAAACCTCAATTTTTTGAGCTTCCTGCCACTTGTCTATATCCGATTGTTTGGCTTTTCTGTAGATCTTTCTGATCTCTTCTGAGGTTGGGTCTTGGTTTCGTTTTTTCATTTGCAACCTCACCAACTCACCAGTTAATGAAACAACCCCAATATCGTGACCCTGCTGCGCTTCCACAGCTACAACATCTCCAACATTCAGAGATAGATTGTTCACATTTCTGAAAAAATCCTTTCTCGAATTTTTAAATCTAACTTCAATAATATCAAAGGCTTTTTGTCCGTCAGGCAACTTCATATTGCCAAGCCAGTCAAAAACATTTAATTTATTGCAACCACCGGTAGTTCCGCATGAACCGTTGTTATTACACCCGGCAGGTATTGTATTATTATTGTTGTGATTCCCTCTTCCGGTTTCGCATCCGCTACATCCCATAACTAACCAAAATTTTAAAGCCTAAATATAAGAATAAATGGGCATTTAACGAAAATGGGCTTCGTTATATTAACCGTTCTTATAGAGGTTCATTTCATCTATGTATTCCCAAACTTTTGGATGCATAAAGAATCTGACATCTTTTTTGTTTTTTATGGATTCCCTGATGAATGTAGAGGATATCTCTATTAATGGTGCTTTGGTGAAGATCACGTTCGGATGCGTGTCAAAGTCACTGCCTTTGTATTCGGGTCTTGGGTATATAAGTAATTTGTAGCGTTTCAGGATCTCTTCATAATTTTTCCATTTGCTAAAGGTGCTCAGATTATCACTGCCCATGATCAGATAGAATTCATGGGTAGGGAATTATTCCTTAAAATGAGAAAGAGAATGAATGGTGTAGGAAGGCT
>DAISHL010000420.1:0-2362 GCA_036822555.1 Bacteroidota bacterium
TTTTCTTTCTTTCTTCTTTTCCTTCTCTTTTTTCTTGAAATACTTACGAAGGAAAATGCTATGCTTCAGGGCTTCCATGTTGTCAGAGAAACCTTTGGAACCAGTATTCAGGTTCTCCATACTTTTGTTCATGTTGTGCACGAACGCAGTGTCGGTTAACAAGGTTCCCACTGCACCTTCTCCTTTTTTAAGGTTCTTGGTGATATAACTCAGATCTCCTGAAACTACCGCCAATTCGTTAGAGATCATTTTAATATTCACAATGGACTGATTGATCTTTCCTGACAGGGAAGTATCAACCAATAGTGCTCCTAAAGTTCCTTTTCCTGACTTCACATCAGACATCAATCGAGTCAGGTCTCCGACTACGTATGCAGTTCTGTCGCCGGTTAGTTTTATACTTACAATTGCCTGTTTTAAATTGTTGCCTAAAACTGTATCGGATAAAAAATTCCACAGAGAATTATTGTTATTCAATTTAGAAGAGATCTTTTTCAGATCCTCAGTTATGATACGAACATTCTCATTTGTAACACTAAGCGTTTTCATCATGTCAGAGGCCGTTACAGCCTTGAAGGTCACTAACTCATCGCCTTCTTCAATTGATTCCGCTTGCTCACTGACTGTGGCAATATTCACCAGTTTATTCCCCATCAATCCGTCTGTACCAATGCTTGCTACCGAATTCTTCTTGATATGTTGAATGACCTTATCCTGCACCACCATTACTACCTCAACAGTTGAGTCATTGATGATATTCACACTTTCAACCGTTCCAATATTTATTCCTGCAAAACGTACACTGTTGCCACTCATTAAACCTTCGGCATTATAGAACTTGGCGGTAATGGTAATTGTAGAGCTGAATAAATTTCGTTTGCTGCCTATGAAATACAACACTGTAATAAAGAACAATGTTCCTGCAAACACAAAGATCCCAAGTTTGATATTTCGCGAAAGGTCCTTAATCATTGTTTAAATATAGAAATTATTTATTTTAGGGTCGGTACTGTTCTTTAGTTCATTGAATGTTCCTTCTGCATAGTTCCTTCCATCGATCAGCATGGCGATCTTGTTGGCCGTGATCTTTATGCAACTAAGGTCATGTGAAATGATGATCGAAGAAGTGTTGTACTTTTTCTGGATCTCCACCATCAAATTACTGATCTCGCGCGATGTGATCGGATCAAGACCTGTGGTTGGTTCATCATACAAAATGATCTCAGGTTTCATGATCAATGTTCTGGCCAACGCAATACGTTTGCGCATCCCTCCTGACAACTCCGATGGCATCATGTCAACCGTATGTGCCAAACCAACATTGGTCAATGCTTCCATAACCAAGGCATCCACTTCTTCTTTGGTGGTAGAAACCCAGTGTCTGCGAAGCGGAAATTCCAGGTTCTCTCTAACGGTCATGGAATCATACAAGGCATTGCTCTGAAAAAGAAAAGCCACTTTAACGCGTAAGCGGTCGAGTTGCTTGTGATTTAATGTTGTTACTTCCTTTCCTAACACTTTGATAGATCCTTTTTCGGGATACATCAGACCGATGATACATTTGATGAGTACAGATTTTCCGGAACCTGACTTACCAACCACTGCAACACTCTCTCCTTTTCTTACATCCAAACTAAAGTCCTTCAATACATGGTTAGATCCGAAGGATTTGTTCACATGACTGATGGCAATGGCCACCTCATCCTGATGATCGGAGGCTTGCGTTAAGGTTGATATGGATTCTTTTGTTTCCACTTCAGGTCAAATTCAAAATATCAATGATCTGTACGGCTACGAGGTCTATGATAAATACCATCAACGATGAAAGTACTACTGCTGAATTGGCACTTTGACCAACTCCTTCGGTACCTTTATTGGAATAATAACCTTTATAACATCCGATGACACCAATGGCATAACCGAAGAAAAATGTCTTTAATACCGATGGGATCATATCGCCATAGGACAATGTTTCGAACACCTGATTCCAGTATAACTGCCAGCTTACTACACCACGAATATTACATCCCAGGTAACCACCGTACAATGAAATGGCATCGGCAAGTATGGCTAACAAAGGGATCATCAGAGAGGTTGCAAACACACGCGTAACCACAAGGTATTTGAATGGATTTGTACCAGACACTTCCATGGCATCGATCTGTTCGGTAACCTTCATTGAACCAAGTTCAGCTCCCATTCCTGAGCCCACTTTACCGGCACAAATAAGCGCGGTGATCACAGGCGCGATCTCACGTACCAAGGATACAGCCGCCATTTTTGGCAGCCAGTCTTCTGCTCCAAACTACACCAGTGATGCGCGTGCTTGAATGGAAATTACCACGCCCATGATGAATGCAGT
>DAISHL010000421.1:0-2355 GCA_036822555.1 Bacteroidota bacterium
CGATATAACTATTAGTCCAAATTCTTTCATCACTTACCAAACTTCCCTTTTAAAGCTGCCAGTGCCGAGGCCATATCATTTGGGTCATAGGACGATTCCTGCTTCTGCTTTTTATCAGACGAGGATTGTCTGTTGCCCGAATTGGTTTGAATACCTTCACCTTTCATGGATAATGCAATACGTTTACGCTTCACATCCACCTCTGTCACATTCACCCACACCTTTTGTCCAACCTTTACCACCTTGTTAGGATCATCCACAAACGTATCACTCAACTGTGAGATGTGCACCAGGCCATCCTGATGAACGCCAATATCCACAAAAGCTCCAAAATTTGTAACGTTGGTTACAATTCCCGGTAAACGCATACCTTCCCTGAGATCACTTATCTCATGTACATTATCATCAAAGCTAAATACCTCAAAAGACTTACGTGGATCCCTGCCTGGTTTTTCCAACTCATTCACAATATCCTAGAGTGTTGGCAGACCCACAGTTTCTGTACCTAATTTCTGATGGTCGATCTTTTTCCTGAGGTCTTTATTAACGATTAGATCATCTATACTGCAATTAAGGTCAGATGCCATCTTCTCAACAATATGATAACTTTCAGGATGCACTGCACTTTTATCCAGCGGATGCACGCCATCGCGAATACGAAGGAAACCCGCACATTGCTCAAATACTTTTTCGCCCATGCGAGGTACCTTCATCAATTCTTTTCTTGACTTGAAGGCACCATTCTCGTTTCTATACTCCACAATGTTTTGCGCCAGGGACGGACCAATTCCAGAAACATACGACAACAATTGTTTTGAAGCAGTGTTCAATTCTACACCAACACCATTTACACAACTTCCAACCACATCATCAAGTTTATCCTTTAATAAACTCTGATCAACGTCATGCTGATACTGACCAACGCCAATGCTTTTCGGATCGATCTTTACCAGCTCAGCCAGTGGATCGGCCAATCGTCGGCCAATAGATACTGCACCTCTTACTGTTACATCATGATCAGGAAACTCCTCACGTGCAACCTCAGAAGCTGAATATACAGATGCCCCGGCCTCACTTACCACAATAACCTGAATAGACTTTGGCAACACGTCGATCTTACGAATGAATTGTTCTGTTTCACGTGATGCTGTACCATTCCCAATGGCAATTGCCTCAATGTTATGACGCGCACACATGGCAAGCACTATATTCTCTGACTCAACCACTTTTCGTTGCGGTTCATGAGGATAGATCACAGTATCCTCCAATAATTTACCCTGTGCATTCAGCACAACCACCTTACAACCTGTTCTAAAACCCGGATCTAACGCAAGAATGGTTTTTTGACCCAAAGGTGATGCCAATAACAATTCGCGCAAATTATCTGCAAACACCTGAATAGCCTTCTCATCTGCTTGTTGTTTCGATAGCAAGCGGATCTCTGCCTCAATGCTCGGTGAAAGCAATCGTTTGTAACCATCAATGATCGCTTCTTTCAATTGCTCCGCAACTTCTCCTCGACCTGTGATCACTTTACGCTGAATTGCTTCCACTGCTTGTTCTTCGTCAATCACTACATCCAGTATCAGCACATCTTCTTTCTCTCCTCTGCGAATAGCCAACATGCGATGACTTGTACAAGAATCCAAAGGATCCTCCCATTCTAAATAATCCTCAAACTTTTCTCCGGCCTCTTCTTTTCCTCTGATCACACGGCTTTTAATGATGGCCGAGCGTTTGAATTGTTCACGGATCATATCGCGGATCACCGCATCTTCACTGATCATTTCTGCAATGATATCTCTTGCCCCTTGCAATGCCTCTTCCGGATTTTCAACTCCTTTTTCTTTATCAACGAATTTCAATGCTTCCTCAAACACATGTGGTGTGGTTTGAGCAAATATAAATTGTGCCAAGGGTTCTAATCCCTTTTCTTTAGCAATGGTGGCTTTGGTTCTGCGCTTTGGCTTGTATGGCAAATAGAGATCCTCAAGTTTAGAAAGTGTGTCGGCGGTCAACAATTTATCCTTCAATTCTTCCGTCAATTTTCCTTGCGAATCTATAGATCTAATAATACTTTCACGCCTGGCCTCCAACTGTCGTAATCGTTCGATCTCTGTTTTAATGGTCAGGATCTGAACCTCATCCAAACTTCCTGTAACTTCCTTACGGTATCTCGAAATAAACGGAACAGTAGCGCCTTCATCCAACAACTTCACTGTGGCATTTACCTGTTGTGTGGTAATATTAAGATCATCGGCGATCTTAAAGAATAATTTTACATCACTCATAAATTCAATACTTACAAAACAAATTTAAGTGTATGCAGGGGTGCAGAAAACCTGTTTTATCAAC
>DAISHL010000422.1:0-2350 GCA_036822555.1 Bacteroidota bacterium
TTTGTTTACTTTAGCGAAAACACACAATGAAGAGATCAAACCAATGTTCGGTCCTTCCGGAGTTTCAATTGTACATAAACGGCCGTAGTGTGTGTAATGAACGTCACGAACCTCGAAGCCTGCGCGTTCACGGGAAAGACCTCCTGGCCCGAGTGCCGATAAACGACGCTTGTGAGTGATCTCTGACAATGGATTGGTTTGATCCATGAACTGAGATAACTGGTTTGTTCCGAAGAACGAATTGATAACTGAAGACAATGTTTTAGCATTGATCAAATCAGTTGGAGAGAACACCTCGTTATCACGAACGTTCATACGTTCACGGATGGTACGGGCAATACGTGCCAAACCAACACCAAACTGAGCATATAATTGTTCACCTACAGTACGAACACGACGGTTTGACAAGTGATCGATATCATCCACATTGGTCTTAGAATTGATCAACTCGATCAAATACTTAATGATAAGGATCATGTCTTCTTTGGTAAGAACGCGGATATCCATAGGGATATCGATACCGAATTTCTTATTGATACGGTAACGTCCTACTTCACCAAGATCATAACGCTTATCAGAGAAGAACAACTTGTCGATCACTCCACGAGCAGTTTCCTCATCTGGTGGCTCAGCATTACGAAGCAAACGGTAAATGAACTCGATCGCTTCCTTTTCTGAGTTGGTTGAATCTTTTTGTAGTGTATTGTAAATGATCGCGTAATCTGCGCTATTCACATCTTCCTTATGCAGGATGATAGATTTTACGTTTGCATCACAGATCAGATCAATATGTTCATCTTCAAGGATGGTTTCACGATCGATCACAACTTCGTTACGTTCAATTGAAACTACCTCTCCGGTATCCTCATCAACGAAGTCTTCGATCCATGTTTTAAGCACACGTGCAGCTAATCTGCGACCAACTTCACGCTTTAAACCTGCCTTAGAAACCTTAACCTCATCAGCAAGACCGAAGATCTCTAAGATCTGCTTATCACTTTCGAAACCAATGGCACGAAGTAATGTGGTTACAGGTAACTTTTTCTTACGATCGATGTATGCATACATCACGTTATTGATATCAGTGGCGAATTCTATCCAAGAACCCTTGAATGGGATCACACGCGCACTGTATAACTTTGTACCATTTGCATGGCGACTTTGACCGAAGAAAACACCAGGAGAACGGTGCAACTGAGAAACAATAACTCGTTCAGCACCATTTATGATAAAAGATCCTTTTGGGGTCATGTAAGGAATTGTACCTAGATACACATCTTGCATAATAGGCTCAAAATCCTCATGTTCAGGATCTGTACAATACAAATATAATTTGGCCTTAAGAGGCACACTGTAAGTTAATCCACGCTCAATACACTCATCTATTGAATAGCGAGGTGGATCGATATAATAATCCTTGAACTCCAACACGAAATTATTCCTTGCGTCAGAGATAGGGAAGTTTTCAGCAAACACCTTGAATAACCCTTCTTTTTTACGGTTATCAGGGGGTGTTTCTAACTGAAAGAAATCTTGGAATGATTTAACCTGAATATCCAAAAAGTCTGGATAATCGATTGGGAATTTGTTTGACGAGAAGTTAACTCGTTTCTGATTTTTAATTGTTGCCAAGGTTATAGTCGGTTAAATTATACAAATGAAGAGAACCTTTGTTTTGCTGCTACAGCAAATGGAAAAAGGCGGGCGCATTGCGCCCAGCCATTTCCAAATGTTTCAAGAGAGGTGAATTACTTCACTTCTACTTTAGCACCAGCTTCTTCTAAAGCTTTCTTAATAGCTTCAGCTTCTTCTTTGCCAATACCTTCTTTAACTGGTTTTGGAGCGCCGTCAACTAGATCTTTAGCTTCTTTCAATCCTAAACCTGTTAAGTCTTTTACAACTTTAACAACGCCTAATTTACCAGCACCAGCGTCTTGTAAAATAACGTCGAAAGTTGTTTTTGCAGCAGCAGCTTCGCCACCACCTGCACCACCTGCTACTACTACTGCAGCAGCTGCTGGTTCAATTCCGTACTCATCTTTTAATATTTGAGATAATTCTTGTACTTCTTTTACTGTTAAGCTTACTAATGTTTCAGCTATTGATTTTACGTCTGCCATTTTATTATGGTTTTAAATTTTAATTAATAATTGTTTTTTGCTTTTTGTTCTTTTTGGCTATTATGCTGCTGCATCTTCGCCACCTTTTTTGTTCTCTAATCCACCAATTACGCGCTTGATAGGAGATTGTAACAACATGATCACGTCTGCGATCATCTCGTTCTTCGACTTCAACGATGCCAAAACATCTAAGTTGTTGTCGCCGATATATACCATCTCTTCTACGAACG
>DAISHL010000423.1:0-2340 GCA_036822555.1 Bacteroidota bacterium
AGCATACGACAAGAACTTCAGCATGGATTCATTCCTCAAGGTTGAAGCGACCTAAAATTTGGCCACTATCACTCTTGATGATACCCTGAATCTTGCCATTCTCTATGTCCACTAATACGCTTTGTAAACATTTCAAAATGGCCTTCTTTTTACACTCACTACTCTTTACATCCTTTGTTCTTATCCTCAATGTGAACATAAAACCCCCCTTTTATTCATGTTGTCAATCCTCTGTAAATTTCACATATTCACAAGGAATAATGAAAGTTGATGTTCCATCTCTTGTGATGAATGAGAAAAGTTCAATGCCATCAGAAACAAAAGGACAGACAATTGCTTCAAATTTGTCGCCCTTATTGTATTGATTCTGACCGGAGTTGTAGTTTCTCCTGATGATGAAGTTGTAGTAGCGATGCTTGTTTTGAGTATTCACAATCAGTCCTCCAAGATATCAGGATTGCCATTACGAATAATGTGCTGGCAAACCTTGTGGGTATGGTTGTTGGAAAGCCTTTCATCCTTACATTCGTCTTTTGGATCAAGAATTAAGTCCTTGTAGAACATAACAACCTTGAGCCAAATGCTCATCTTTTTTTCTTCTTCTGGTGCATTTGGACTTCCTGATGGTATTTTTCTATTTTTCTCTATCCACTTTGTTACGATTGCATTCATGGAGACAACTCTTTTTATGCTTATTTCAATATCTTCCTTTACGAAATCATTTTCAAAAAGGAAAGGAAGTCCGTAAGCATCCGCAATTTTCTGATCGCTATCAAAGTGATCTTCCATAAATCCTCCTATAGTGAAATCATTTGTGATGACTTGAAGTATTCGACAGGAATGAATGCAACAATCTTCTTCCTGCCGTCAGCATGGTCTTTAGTCAACTTCAGTTGTAATTCCAATCCTCTTTCCTTGTGGTATATCGTTTTTTCTTTCCATCCATTGCACCTAGCATCTTGAATCATGTCCTCAATAACTTCTTGTGCTTCACTTTTTTCAACTATGACGATCTTTTTGTTGATAAGAACAGCGTATTTCTTCGCATCACCTGTCATATCTCTTCCCAGCTTGTTTCTGCTATCATTGAAATCAAAAAATGTATCGTAAACCTCAAACAGAATATCATTTCCTGTTTCCCTGAATTTGATCTGAACTCCCACCTTTTCTTTTCCCTTGCCGATCCACACATCCACTTTCTTGAGCATATCGTCATAATCAGACGCTTTGGAAAGCGCAAGTCCTGATTTGTTGAGTCTTTCGATTATCAAAGACTCAACTTTCTTTCCCGATTGAATCCTCTCATTGTTATCTTTATCTGCTAACATGGCGCACCTCCTTATGGTTTGGGGTCACGCCATTACTGGAAATCTCACAACATTTGGCCGCAAAAAAAATATATAATTCAACAATTATATGTCAATTTGACATACAACTTCGCCCTTTCTGTTAAGCTATTATCGGCTTGTTAAGTAAAAGTACAGACCTCATAAAAATTGCAATTAAAAAACAGGAACATATAAGTTCCTGTTAATATGACTTATTCTGAGAAAACTGACAGGCGATATGTAAGAGAGATGATTGCGCTACCAAGCATACCTAGTGCTACTGCACAAACCCAATAGTTATATGTGATGTGTCCCCAATATCCTAAAGTGAGAAATCCCAAGAACTTACTGATTTCAAGTGGAATGTTAGTCTTCATGATGATCTCCTTGATTGTTACAAACATCACACACTTGGCCATTGAAATATAAAGATGAGCATGATTTGCAATGAAACATATCAAGTGAGGTAAGGCAGTTTTTGCAAAGTTGTTTGGACTCTGGTTTATTGCATCTCATGCAATAAAGGTTTTCGTCTTATCCAGATGCAATTATAGTTGCGAAATAGTGATAATTCATGATTTTGGCATCCAAAAGACAAAAAAGTTGGCTTACATTTGATTTTTCTCCCATTCTGGTGTTGCTTATCAAATTCTTCATCACCTAGTCTTTCCGAATATAATAGGTTTCTAGAATCCAACAAGAAGGAGGGGAGAGTGTTACCGCACTCTCCCCACCAATTACCACCAGTGCGTGGCCGGAAGCGTCACCTTAGAACCGCTCGATTCTCGCTTGAAATAAGAATCTGGTAATCGTTCCTTCTTGTTGGTGTCTCGCTGTTTCCATTTAGGATAAAATCCAACAAGAGATGTGCTACCACCATCCCTTGAGACTGTGACCTGAATCAGCATGAAGTTTGAACATCTTGATCAGATCATTGATTTCTTTCTCATACAAATCCTGATTGCACATGAGCGTTTGTTTATTCGCCCATGTCAGATTTACGAGAATTTCA
>DAISHL010000424.1:0-2340 GCA_036822555.1 Bacteroidota bacterium
AGGCTGCATGAGTTCCATTCACTTGAGGCAGTGAATCAAGCCATAGAGAACCTTGCAATGGCTACCCCTCCTTTTGTAAAGGAATTGCCTAAACGTGCGGGACAAAAGGAACCACGCATTGTCCATTTATTCGGAGAGATCATTGAAACTGATGAGATCACAACGTCTGAAGAACCAGCGCGAAGGAATGTGAACGATTTGGAACAGCGTCTTCAAACGGTAGAATCTGAATTGGCAGAGGTGAAAGAAAAATTAGATAGATTAATGAAAGAACTTCTTGGTTAGTTCACTGTTTAATAAAGAAACAACTTACTAAAATGAACTTAATAGAATCCATTGTACCCTTACTTACTCTAATTGCCCTTGAAGTGATCCTGGGGATAGATAACATTATCTTTATTTCCATACTGTCAGATAAACTACCAGCTAACCAACGCGATAAACTGCGCCGTCTTGGTCTTGGACTAGCTATGTTCATTCGTCTTGGTTTGATCACTGCCATTGCCTGGGTTATGAAATTATAAGATGCACTATTCACCTTGGCCGGCAATGAGATCAGTGGCAAAGATCTGATCCTGATCTGCGGAGGTATCTTTCTGGTTTACAAAAGCACCAAAGAAATTTATCACAAAACGGAAGAGGAAGAAGAGAATATGTCTGAAAAAGGTGGCAATACGTTCCGTTCACTCTTGATGCAGATCCTTGTACTAGATATTGTTTTCTCACTTGACTCCATCATTACAGCAGTTGGGATGGTGAGCGAGTTATGGATCATGTATACCGCCATCATTATTACTTTTGGTATCATGATGTTCGCTTCTAAACCGATCAGCGAATTCATCAACAAACATCCATCCTTTAAGATCCTTGCTCTTTGCTTCCTTATCACCATTGGTATTGCTTTGGTTGCAGAGGGACTTGATTTTGACATCCCTAAAGGATACATCTATTTCTCTATGGCCTTCTCATTCATTGTTAACCTCATTCAAATGGGTTCATCCAAACCCAAAAAGAAAAAATCAACATGATAAAAAAAGCTGCCGAATTGTATCGCCAGTCTTTTACAGGCCTTTCAACCGAAACCTGGATCCTTTCCATCATCATGCTCGTGAACCGCAGTGGTACTATGGTTCTCCCTTTTATGACACTTTATCTTACGGGTAAAGATATGAACCGAACTTTGAGCGAGGCCGGAACAGTGGTGGGATTATGGGGTCTAGGTGCCATGATCGGTGCGTATTTTGGAGGCAAACTAACTGACAAGATCGGTTATTACAAAGTACAATTCATGGCCCTTGCATTTGGCGGCATCTCATTCATCCTTTTGGGCTATATGAATTCCTATCCCTTGATCTGCCTATTCACATTTGTTCTGAGCATGATCAACGAATCCTTCAGACCTGCCAACTCAACTGCTGTGGCAGCATACAGCACAGTAGAGAACAGGACCAGATCTTATTCATTGAACCGGCTGGCCATCAATTTAGGTTGGGCTGTTGGTGTTTCCATTGGTGGCTTTGTGGCAAGTTACAGTTACAAAGCCTTATTTTGGATCGACGGATGCACCAATATTCTCGCGGCATTTGCCATGGTTGTGTTTCTGAAACCTAAATTTTCTGCATCAGGTAATACACCAAAAGAAAATCCGGATAAGGCCACGATCTCCGTCTATAAAGACAGACCATTCATGGCATTCGTATTTCTTACCATGCTGTTCGGGCTTTGTTTCTTTCAGCTCTTTTCAACTGTTCCGAATTACTTCAGAGACCAAATGCATTTGAGTGAGAAATTCATCGGCTCCATAATGGCAGTGAATGGACTATTGATCGTGCTTATTGAAATGGTACTGGTGAATTATCTCGAAGGAAAAAAACACATCTTAGTGTATATTACTTTTGGCACATTACTTTGTGCGATCGCGTTCCTTTGCCTGTTATTACCCTGTCGCCTAACCCTGATCGCAAGCTCAATGATCCTTCTGATCTCTTTTGTGGAAATTGCTGCCATGCCATTCATGAACACGTATTGGTCCTTACGCTCAACAGACTCTAACAGGGGGCAATATGCTGCACTAATTACCATCGCCTGGAGTGCAGGACAAACGGTTGGTCCGTATGCCTCTTCATTGATTGCTGAAAAAATGGGATTTCCGGTGATGTTCATTGGCATTGCTTTGGTATTAACAATTACCGCCGCCGGTTTTCATTGGCTCAAAATAAAAGAAGGCTGAAATCCCTCTGTTTAGTTGTTCTTAATTAGTTATCTTAAAGCCGTGCAATTCCCATTTTTAAACGAACATATCTATACACTGATAGGCAGATGTGCCAATGAATTGAACAT
>DAISHL010000425.1:0-1889 GCA_036822555.1 Bacteroidota bacterium
ATTTAACATGGGTGTTAAAACTGAATGAAATAAAAAAGCCTCATTTTTTAATGAGGCCTTTATAAAAAGTTATTTTCCTTTAGGTGCCGGAGTTTTTCCCGGTGTTGGAGTACTCTTCAGTTGAGTGTTGTTAGAGTTGTTAGCTCCGGGGATATTGGCAGGGGGCATGCTGTCCAATTTCTTCTTCACAGCTCCTAAAATATCATCAGCCGGCTCGCTGTACAGAACATTACCCAGGCTTGTATCCAGTACATATTTGTAACCACCCTACTTAGCTACAGACTCAATACCTTTTTTTGCTTTATCCATGATCGGAGCTGTAAGTTCAGCATTTTTACGCTGGTAATCCTGCTGAGCCTGAGCTCTGAAATCCTCGATCCTACGCTGCATTTGAGTCAGTTCCTCTTCTTTGGTCTTTCTTACAAGGTCGCTCATGTTTTCACCGGCGGCCATATAATCGGTATATTTCTTTTGAAACTCATCACTCATTTGAGCAACCTCTGTTTCTAAGCTCTTTAGGTAGTTTTGCGCAACCACAGATGCTGTTTTTGTCTCAGGCATCAGGCTTACCAATGAATCCAGGCTAAGGTGAGCAATTTTTTGAGCGTTAACTGCTCCAACACATCCAACAGTTGCAAGAATAAGTACTGCTTTTTTGATCGATCTTTTCATTTTTTATGTATTTAATTTATTTTTTATAACCTAAAAGGGTTAACACATCATCACTTTTATCATACTTGGGATTGGCGTACAATATGGAAACCTGACCTGCTTTGTCAAGAATGAATCCCAAGCCATTTTTTTCAGCCACAGACTTAATGGCATTGTAAACCTTATCCTGTATTGGTTTTACAAGTTCAATACGCTTTTTAAACAACTCTCCATCTACACCGAATCGTTGTTTCTGAAGATCCTTCACTTCCTTTTCCTTATTGATGATCTCGTTCTCACGTTTTTTCTTCATGTCATCAGTAAGCAATACGGCATCTGCCTGATAAGCCTTATATAATTTGTCAATTTCAGCATACTTACCCTCGATTTCTTTTTGCCATTGAACACTGGTTTTGTCAAGCTCGGTTTGTGCCGCCTTGTATTCAGGGATCTGGCTTAAGATATAATCAGTATCAACATAACCAAATTTGGCAGCTTGCTGAGCATGAGTTACCAATGCTGCAAAAAACAAAACTATCAGTAGAATCGATCTTTTCATTGTGCTGTATGTTTGATTCATAAAACGTGCCAATTTACGCATTTATTATTTGAAATTAACGATTTTTATAGCTCGCCCAACATTCCGCCAATGGTGAAGTGGAACTGCCCCTTGCCATTACCTGCGCCAGGTTGATTGATGTTATCAAAGCCCCAACCGTAATCGAGACCCAACAAGCCGAACATAGGCAAGAACACGCGCAAACCTACACCGGCACTACGTTTCACCTGAAACGGGTTAAAGGTCTTGAAGCTCTCGTAAGAATTACCCGCTTCGGCAAATCCAAGCACAAAAATGGTAGCCTGAGGGTTCAACGTGATAGGGTAACGCAACTCCATGGTATATCTCGCAACGATTGGATCACCGGTTGAAGCAGACAAAGAGTTATCCGGATAACCGCGTAATGCAATGATCTCGCGAGCCACAAAGTTCTGGAATCCGCTAAGACCACTTCCGCCCATATAAAATCGTTCAAATGGAGAAAAGCCTACATTCTTGTTGTAGTAGGCAAGAAAACCGTATCCAACTTTTGTTCTTAATACAAGATTGCGGGCCTCCTTACCTTCTGCGGCCTTCTTATTGGTAAGTTGTGTGAACCATTCAGCCGTGATCTTGTACTTTTGATACTCAATGAATTTGAATTTCTCAGACAAAGGAAGGTCTGCATTATTCTTGCCAT
>DAISHL010000425.1:1899-2335 GCA_036822555.1 Bacteroidota bacterium
AAGGTGGCGTTAACTGAGCAAAGAAGGTGAAGTTAGAACCTGTTTTAGGATAGATTGGCTGATCCACGGAATTTCTCTGAAGTGTAAAATTGGTATTCACATCGTGGGCATATCCATTTCTGAAAATAAACGCATTGTAATTGGTCAACTCATAGTAGTTATAGTTTACTGAGTTGAACATGCTGAAATAATTGTCTGGACACATCAATCGTCTTCCAAAATTTATCGAACCTCCGTAAATGGCCATTGCAGCCCTATTCGGATTCACGGCTTTCAACTCACGATTCACATATTTTGATTCTCCATTACTGAACAACGAATGGAATGAAGAATAGGAAAGTGATTTTGGTTTTATAAGAACCAACCAAGGAGCTGTGAATGAGAAGGTGTACTATAGATAGAAATTACAGATGGTCTGTAAGCAGTTAGAAAGTCA
>DAISHL010000426.1:0-2334 GCA_036822555.1 Bacteroidota bacterium
TTTTTGCCAGTATTATCGCGTGCAGGAGTGGCGAGTGGGGTAGACGGGGTGTTTATTGAAACGCATCCTGAGCCTGAGAAAGCATTGTGTGACGCCGCTTCTCAAATGTGCGTGTATGACCTTGAAGAATTCTTAAAGCCGATCATTGAAATACATAATTTAGTAAACAAATACATTTAATATTTTAACCATGAAAAAACTATTCTTTTTAATGGCATTTGCCATCATTGGTGCATCTGTTTCTGCACAAAGCCTTTATATCAAGGGAAGTAAAAAAGGTGAGATCGAATCAGACGGTGATGTGTACATCAACGGTTCAAAAATTTGACAAATAGATAGTGATGGGGATGTTTATGTCAATGGGTCAAAGAAGGGACAGATCGAAAGCGACGGGGATATTTACATGAATGGAAGTAAGGTAGGACTGATCGATAGCGACGGTGATGTGTATAAGAACGGAAGTAAGATAGGTCAGGTTGAAAGTGACGGCGATATTTATAAGAATGGAAGTAAAATTGGAGAATGCAGGAACGTGAAAAAAGAATGGGTAGGAGCGGTAGTATTCTTCTTCTTTATTGAAGATCTGGTGTATTGATTTAACTCAGATCACATTTGTTAAAAGGATCATTTAAACGGATCATCAGCAAAGCGGTAAGCAACTAGATTGTTCACCGCTTTGTTCATTTATTGGAGTTTGCTATTGCTGGATATTTGAATCCAGTTGATCACGTCACCTTCTGATCTATTTATTAAAGCAACGTATGCACGACTTTTGCTTTTTGAATTTCTTTAATTCAGACGCGCTTTTAATATTCTTGATAGTCTCAGCACATTTATTTAAACCGGCACAAGAGCTGTATTTATGGTAATAAATGTCTTTTGCGCTCGTACATAGATAGTAATTCACCGGCTTAGGTGCTGCCTTCTTAGCAACTGGCTTGGTGCTTGTTTTAGTGCTTTTTTTGGTCTTTGATGCCGGTTTGGTTTGTGCATGAACCGAAGGTGTCAAAATGAACAACACTAGAATTATCAAAACATGTGATCTTACCATTTTCATTACGTTGATTTAATGGATCAAAATTGTTCAACATGAACTCATGATCAATTTGATCTGCTTCAATAAAAATAACAAATAATTTTAAATCAGATCATTAATGCGATAGTTCCCTTACGATAGAATCTAGTTTGTTTTGCGAGAAGAAATAGAGATTGCCCAAGTATTTTTTCTGAGGTTCATTCAATGGTTTTTGCAAAAGATCATTTGTGAAATATACAGTGTACTTCGCCCTTTTTTCTTCTTTGTAATGGGCATTTTCAATGGCGTATAACTGGGCCTTTGGATATTGATCCGTGGTCTCGGTCAAATTGATATATCCGTCCATCACCAGAAATAACTTCAAATGATGCTTAGCGGCATAATCAACATAAGTACTTAATGGTTTGCAGTAGGTAGAAGTACATCCATTTTTAAACACATACACAAGTGAACGCTCATGATCCTTTAATTCTGTATTCAGCTGGCTTCCATTGATCTTGAAGATAAGGTCTTCATTCCTCTCTTTGAAATCTGTTAGCGTTACTATTCTCTTTTTTTGCTCTTCGGTTAAGAACTGATAGTCATTGGTTAGCCCGCGTATTCTGCAAGAGCTGATGGATGCAACCGATAAGGCAAGTATGAATATGAGCAGAATTCTTTTCATTAAATGATGTCAGACATTGTGAATACTCCCTTTTTGTCTTTCAAGAACTCCGCTGCTATCACGCTTCCAAGTGCAAACCCTTGTCGGTTTTGTGCTTTATGCATGATCTCGATGTCATCGATCTCCGAGGTGTATTTAATGATGTGGGTACCCGGCACTTCACCTTCGCGTTTATCCTCGATGAACAAGCTGCTTTCGCTTTGATCATTGATGCTCCATTTTTGTTTCCTGTCTATTCGTTCAATGATCTGTTCAGCCAGCGTAATAGCTGTTCCGCTTGGTTTATCGAGTTTGTGTATGTGATGGATCTCTTCCATGCATACGTTGTATTCAGGATACTTATTCATGAGCTCTGCCAGGTATTTATTTACCTTGAAGAACAAGTTCACACCTAGGCTAAAATTGGTGGCATAGAAGAGCGATCCTTTCTTTGCATTGCATTCTGTTTGAATGGCATCAAAATTCTCATACCACCCTGTAGTGCCAACAACAACAGGAAGTCCGGCATCAAAACATTTTCTGATGTTTGAAAGTACCGTATGAGGAGTGCTGAATTCAATGGCAACCTCGGCTTGCTGCAGGTCTTTGGCAGAAGTGGAATCAGAATTGTCCTTGTCAATTTTAAGAACAATTT
>DAISHL010000427.1:0-2321 GCA_036822555.1 Bacteroidota bacterium
CTAATTGTAGCTTCGGTTTAAATATTAGGTAAATTAAAGGACATTCAAAAATTATTAAATAAGAAAGCTAAGAAACACTATAAGTGTTAAGCTATGGCGGGTGGATAAAAAACGTAAAACGCATAAAGTGATTTTTGTACAACTTTACGCAGTAGCTAAAACGTTAAAGGGTATTTTCGGAGTTTGGAAGGTATTGTGGGGAGAAAGGAAAGATTTGTTTGGAGAATGAAAATTGAGAATGTACTAAAGTAAGTGAAGTTTAGAATATACTTCTTGCTTGTAGGTCTTTCCAATTGGGACGATCTTTTTGCCGAAGGACATGATATCATCTTCAATTTCCTCTATCTTATCTATTCTCACAATGTATGAGCGATGCACTCTCATAAACATTGGATGGTCGAGTTTTTCTTCGATAGCTTTCATTGTTGAATGTATTGTGAATTTTTCGGATTCGGTGTAAATGGTTACATAATCACCAATACATTCAACTAAAATGATATCATTGATGGAAACTTTTTTAATTGTACTACCTTTTTTTACAAAAAAGATCTTCTCAAAGCCATTCTTCTCTCTCTTCTCAGCCTGTTTCAGTGCTTTTTCTACTGCCTTGTGAAAATCAGAAGATTTAATGGGTTTAACTAAATATCCCGATACATTGTACTGAAATGCCTTGGTTGCAAAGGTGTCATGTGAGGTTGTAATAATAACTTGAGGTAAATTCATATTGAATGCATCCAAGAATTCCATGCCGGTCATTTTAGGCATTTCAATATCTAGTAATTTCAGATCTAATTTGTTATTCTTTATATTATTTATGGCGTCAACTGCATTTTCGTTTTCATCAACAAGTGAAAGATCAGAATTCTTGGAGATCATTTCTTTCAGGATCTGGCGCATTAGAGCGTCATCATCTATGATTATACATTTAAGCATTAGTGGTGAGATGTTGCTTTAGTTTGTTCAATTCAATCTGACTTAAGTATAAGATTTGTTCTGCTAGTTCATATACAGGGTCATGTTTTTTTTTGTCCAACAGTAATTCGGTTTGTTTGATAAGCTCTTCAATAGGTTTTATCTGAAATGTTCTTACGCTTGACTTGTATTTATGTAAAGCTGTTTTCAGTGACTCAATATCCTTGTTGTTTATGCACTGCTTTATTGTTTGTATATTTTTAGGTGTTTCCTCAATGAAGATTTGAATCAGTTTATTCAATAGATCCGGGTCACCATTTGTGATCTCAAGTAAATACTCATTGTTTAAGTACTTCAATGAATCATCTCCTTCAATATTTGTATTTGTTCTCGATCTAAGTTGATTTGCTAACGTCTTTTTTAATTCGGATTTTTTGAATGGTTTTGAAACGATCTCATTCATCCCAACCTGCATACACTCATCCCGAATCTCCGGATTAGAATAGGCGGTCATGGCAATTATAGGTGTGTTATTTTGATTTTGTATTCTTATATGAGTTGTGGTTTCAAACCCATCCATTTCAGGCATTTGTATATCCATTAGGATCACGTCGAAATTTTTGGATCTGAGTTTCTCAAGGGCTTCATTTCCATTCATGGCACTGTCTGTGATGCAGCCCCAGTTTTCGAGAATTCGTTTGGCAACCACCTGATTCAACTTATTATCTTCCACAATTAGGATCTGTTTGTTCTTAATAAGATGTTCTTCGTCAAGTTCATTTTCACTACTGGTGATAAAAATTTCCTGATTACCTATCCTTAACGGCAGTGTTATGTGGAAGGTGCTTCCTCTGTTGAGTTCACTTTCAACCCATATTGTTCCATTGCAGAGCTCTACGATGTTCTTTACAATGGCAAGTCCTAATCCTGTGCCTGCGTGTTTTTTATTGAAATGATTATTAGCCTGCGAAAAACTTTCAAACACATTGGTAAGTTTGTCTGGAGGAATTCCAATTCCTGTGTCTGATACCGATATATGCAACTTGATAGTGTCCTTGGATTGATCTTCTGCTTTTACTTCCAGATATATAAATCCTTTCTCTGTGAATTTTATAGAATTATTGATAAGATTCGTCAGGATCTGATTTAACTTGGTTTCATCACCAATAAGAACTTCAGGTATTGAGGGATCAATATTGTAATGAAGTTTTATACCTTTGTTTTTCGCATTCACATTTTGAATTTGAATTTGTTCTTTAATCAGAGAGCGAATGCGAATGTTGGTTGCGTTTATTTCTGTTTTTCCTGATTCAATTTTTGCAAGATCAAGATTTTCGTTGATGATCGACATTTATTGGTTTGCAGATTTCTTAATAATGTAAATATCGTCTTTTTTTTCTGTATTGTTA
>DAISHL010000428.1:0-2318 GCA_036822555.1 Bacteroidota bacterium
ATTATACTTTATATAATTATACTTTATATAATGAAAACTAAAGAAGAGAAAGAAGCTTTACACCAAAAGAACCGTAGAACTTCATTCAAGATCCTAAACTTCTCTTATGTTGATCCTAACGCACCAAAAACCGGTCCTGCTAAAACCAAGACCGATGATGATGAAGAAGAGGAAGAATAAGATCATAAATAATATTAGTTAAGAAATCCCGCAAAATATGCGGGATTTCTTATTTTTATGTGATGTCAAAGAATTTTGTTGTTTATAAAAGTAGTGCTGGAAGTGGTAAGACATTTACTCTGGTAAAAGAGTATTTAAAACTTGCCTTGGCAAATGAACAGCAACTTTCTTTTAACTATAAACGTATTCTTGCACTCACCTTTACAAACAAAGCCGCAGCAGAAATGCGCATTCGAATTCTGAATGCCTTAAAAACCTTATCTGACCCTGATTCTAAAGGCAAATTAGAAGAAGTACTATGCAAAGAAATGGCAATTGATCCTTTAGTGATCAAAGAAAGGGCACAAAAATTGATCAATCAGCTATTGCATCATTACTCCGACTTTGCAGTAAGTACCATTGATAGCTTTTCTCACAAGATCATCAAGACCTTTGCGCATGACCTGGATCTGCCTGTGAACTTTAATCTTGAAACCAATTCCCAGGAGTTTTACAATCGTGTTATATCTCAGCTGTTAGGAGAAATTGGTCACGATAAAGAGATCACATTTCTATTGAAAGAATACACCATCAATAACATTGATGAGGATCAAAGCTGGGACCCGGAAAAAAAGATCCAGGAATTTGCCGCAGTACTTCAAAAAGAAAATTCAATTGATCATGTGGCTCAATTATCCCAATTGGATCCAGACCAGTTAAACGAACTAAAAGAAAAGATCCAGAAGTTTCTGAAGGAATACAGATCAACCATTGTTTCATTAGGAAAGCAAGGAATTGAGTTGATCGAATCAAACAACTTAACCAATGACGATTTTACGTTTAAGTCAGTTGGTCCGCAAACGATCTTCTACAAATGCTCTAGGTTTGAAACAGATACTGAATTGGTCAATTCACGTGTTCAGGATGCATTGCTAAAAAACAATTGGGCAGCTAAAGGTTTAAGTGCTGAAAAAAAGGAAATATTTGACAAGATCATTCCTCAACTAAATGCCATAGCACATGCTATCAAGGATCATTTGGAAACCAACAAAGCCAAATACAACCTGTATTCCCTGCTTAATAAACGCTTATACCCTATTCTATTATTGGGTAAAATACAACAAATAACAACTGAACTGAAGAACGAGGATCAACTTGTGTTTATTGAGGAATTCAATGCAAAGATATTTGAGTTCATTATGAACGAACCTGTTGCTTTCATCTTTGAGCGTTTAGGCGAACGATTCAATCATTATCTGATCGATGAGTTTCAAGACACAAGTACTCTTCAGTGGCAAAACATCTTACCTCTGGTTGAAAACAGTTTAGCCAATGGTAATTTCAATCTTTTGGTTGGCGATGGCAAGCAAAGTATTTACCGTTGGCGCAATGCCAATGTTAGGCAATTTGCCATGTTGCCGGCCATTGAAAATTCGGAGAGCTCACTGCAGTTGCAGCTGCAACAAGAAGCATTGCAAAGGAACTACCTTGAACAAAATCTTCAATTCAATTACAGAAGTACCGCTAACGTTGTTGAATTCAACAATGCCTTATTTGATCATCTAAGTAAAACTTATCTGAAAGAGCCTCTTTTAAACATTTACAATGGACAGGAACAAACTGTAGTGAATAAAGAACAAGGCTATATTACTGTTGTAAACAAACCAATGCCAAAAGAAGACCTGAATGATTTCCATTTTTCACAGGTCATAATGCGAATAAACAATGCCCTTCAAAAGAATTTTAATTACAGAGACATATGTGTGCTCACCGCCACTAACAAAAATGGAAGTCTAGTTGCGAATTATCTCAATGAACACAATATACCTGTTGTTTCAAATGACTCATTGCTCCTAAGCAATTGCATCGAAATAAATGTACTTACCTCATTCTTTAAATATCTGCAAAACAATAAAGATCTGGTTTCTGCAACCGTAATATTAAATTATTTGCTAAATCAGAAGCGGATAAGTACAGAACGTTTTCATGAACAAGCTGTAAAATTGAGTTCGAACAGCCTATATACACTGCTTAATGAGAACGGCCTATTCTTTGACGAACATGAGATCCAAACCAAGAATTTACTGGATATTGCCATTTATTTCATTGAAAAACTTCATTTGAATAAAACCGAAACTTCGAATGTATACCTACGTTTC
>DAISHL010000429.1:0-2314 GCA_036822555.1 Bacteroidota bacterium
GGAATCGTTCCTTTCGATCTCCTTGGCACTCACAGGAGCCAGATGATGCCATTGCATTAGCAAATTCAGTTGCCAGCTTAAAATGGTGGCCTTATTGGTGGCATCGGATGTACCCCATGACGCATCTTCAGAATAATAGCGGGTGGTCATATAAAAATAACTGCGGGCAATGTCTCCCTTGAACTCATCAATCGGTTCAAATACAGTTTGGTTGTATCCAGCGCTTACACATGGCCCTAGTTTTGACCCATTCTGACTGGTATAGCTTGCAGATGTAACTTTTCCGTATGGGAAATTGCTTCGCACATTATTCACGTATCCATCAGAGGGATAGATGTGAAAAAGGTCTGAATCGGGTCCCGGTGTTGAATTGAACCAGCTTTGCGGCCAGGTGTGTTCACGGTTATAGCAATCACTCTCTGAGTTATAGGATCCGCATTGATTGGTCACAAAGGTATATTCATAGGGTTGTGCTCCTACTGGTTTATAGCTGTATATATCCCACACTTTACCATTGCTTTTTTTATCGGTCTTTTGAAAGGCTGTCCACAATCCGCTATAGGAAATCACCGTATGATTCTTAATGATGTTATACAATGCAATTTTTAAATTATTTCCTTTAAGACCTGCCGCAGAATTGTAATATCCGGGAGGTATTTGGGCATGTAACAGAACAGGAATTACGAAAAGCAAAAAGAATTTCTTCATGACTTAAAGGTAAAACAAATTATTCAGTGGTTTGAATGTTTTACCACAACTCCTGTCTAATGTTTGAATGTTTTATTTTGAAAAGCTTAGCAACCACTTTTTTGCATCATTGATATCCGAGAACACTCTTGTAGGGTGGTTACCAAGACTTTTAGATAACTTTAAATAAAAGGTGGCGATGATCCGTTGATGGAGTTCCTTAACTAGAATGGCTTCCGCTATTTTAATTGGGTGATTTGCTATGTATTTTTTGGCTTCCGGGGTTAACTCATGCATGGATTCAGTTGCATCTACCAATACAAGAGCCTTTTGATTTGACATAATGGTATTGGCAGCCTCCAAATGCCGTTTTGCTTCCTCCTCATCAATAACAATATCATTCGGTGAAAACTTCACCATTAAAATGCCCTCTGGCAGTAATTGAAATGTTGCTGTTGATGTGACTATCACTTAATACTAAGTTAGCACATTTTTTCTAAGAAGCAAATTAATGGGTAAAAAAATCAGATTGATTGGTCGGAATAACGTGATCGTCGATTCTAAAATTTAGATATTCTGGTTTCCAGATCCGCTTCCGTGGTCTTCTTTTCAAAGAATTCCGTTTGCTTTTTATTTTGTTTGGTGATCAGGGTTGCCGGTATGGCACCGGACCATTTGGGGTCTATTTTATCAATAAAATCATTGCCGTTGACCTCATCCAACAGCACGCATTCCACCGAGTAGTTGTTCTTCCTTAAAAAGGGATTCACTTTTTTATTCAACTCCTCTTTGAAATCCAAACACACCAGCAACACTTTAACCGGCTTGCCATGTTCCTTTTTTGAAAAGTTATCGAATTCAGGCAACTCCTGAACACAAGGCTTGCACCAGGTTGCCCAGAAATTTACCACATAAACAGTGTCACTGGAATTATGGATGCGTTTTACCAGATCATTTATCTTGTAAACCGCGCTTACCTTTTGAGCAAAACCAAGCGCACTTAACAATATCAAACTAATGGTTATGCTTTTCTTTATAGTCATACTCCTTTATCAATGTTTGAATATCCATGATCATGCGACTCACATCCGCACTATCTGTGCCATCATAAAACCCGCGAATATGCTTGTCCTTGTCGATCAATGCAAAATTCTGAGTATGTATAAAATCCTCCTCGCCACCATCTCCCTCTTCAGCATTCAACAGATAACTTTTGCGCGCCAACTCATACAAATCCTTTTTGCTTCCGGTCAAAAAGCGCCATTGATCATTGTCAACCCCATATTTCTGCGCATGCATAGCCAATTGTGCCACTGTATCGGTTTCCGGATCTACAGTATGAGACAGGATCATGAAATCCTTCTGATTTTTGAACGTTTTATATACCCGTGTAAGTTGTGTATTCAAGATAGGGCAAATACTTTGGCATTTCGTAAAAAAATAATCGGGCACGTATATCTTTCCTTTCACAGTTTCGGATGTTACTGTTTGTCCGTTTTGATCGGTAAATGAAAAATTGCCAATGCTGTGATACACGGTATCATTTACCTTCAGTGCGGCCTTTGGTCCAAAATAAGGCTGTAATCTAATAGGTTTATCTTCCGCTTTGTTCAAAAAATACCACACG
>DAISHL010000430.1:0-2313 GCA_036822555.1 Bacteroidota bacterium
GACAGGATTGCTGCCGATGAAGAGGAAGATTTCCTGCATCAAAAGGTCATCAAAACATTGGAGAAGATCGACAGAGGCTAGTATGAAGGAGATATGAGTTTTCCGCCATCATCGCCTAAGTTTAAAACGGTGCGCTTCAAGCAGCACAGGGTTCATGATTTTGCCTGGTTTGCAGATAAACGTTTTAATGTATTGCATGATCAGATCAAACTTCCGAATACCGAAAAGATCGTTGATACATGGACTTTCTTTACAAATAAAAATTTCAGATTATGGAAGGATGCTCTGGATTATGTGAATGAATCTACTTTATTCTATTCCTATATGGTTGGAGATTATCCCTACAATAATATTTCAGCAGTGGACGGAGTGTTAATGGCCGGAGGAGGTATGGAATACCCTAACATTACTGTTATTGGCGATGTGGCTGATCCCTTGACGCTTGACGTGACCATTGCACACGAAGTAGGTCATAATTGGTTCTATGGGATCCTGGGAAGTAATGAGCGTCAATATCCGGCCCTTGATGAAGGATGCAATTCGTATTACGAAATGACCTATGTGAAGGCAAAATATCCTGAACGGAAACTTGGAGAATTGGTTGGGTTAGATTCAACAAACAGATTGCTAGGGATCAATAATTTCGAATATTGGCGAGAGAAGGAGATCTCTTACATGATGTCTGCCAGATCCAATATTCATCAGCCTTTGAATACACCTGCTGGTGAATTATCCAGCTTTAATTATGGGGCGATCATTTACAGTAAAATGGCAGTTGTGCTTGATTACTTGCATGATTACATGGGAGATGATGCCTTTAACAAAGCCATGCAGTTTTACTATGAGAATTATAAATTCAAGCACCCGAAACCGAGCGATCTGATGCAAACCTTGCAGTATTTCAGTGGTGTTGATCTGGGTTGGCTAAATAAACATTTGTATAGCAGTAATGATAAAATTGATTATGCCATACGAAAAATAAAACGCAATAAAGATGGCAGCTATCTGATAAAAGTGAAGAATAAAACGGGTGCAGCAGTACCGTTCAATGTATATGGATATAAGAAAGGAAAAGTTGTGGGCATGGCCTGGTACAATGGATCTGATTCAACGCGAAGAATAGATTTTCCACCAAGCGACATTGATGTTTTCAAGATTGATGGGTTAGCCCTGATGCCAGATGTGAACCGAAGGAACAACAGCATGCGAACACGCGGTGTGTTCAAACATTCAAAACCTTTGCAATTTAATTTCATTACCAAACTTCCTGACCCTTCAAAAAATCAATTGAATTATTTTCCAATAGCAGGATACAATCTCTATAATGGGTTTATGTTGGGTGGTGTGCTTCATAATCTTTCGATCTATGAAAAAAAGGTTGAATTCAGTTTGGCTCCGATGTATGCCTTTCAGAGTAAAACGCCTGTTGGTTTTGCAGACATCAACTTTAATTTTTTTCCTTCATCAGTATTTAGAAAAATTTCATTTGGTACAAACGTGAAGAGTTTTTCCAAGGCTGTTTACCAAACTATAAACTTTGCCGGTAGTGAATCCGATTACTTTATCAATTATGTAAGGCTTAGCCCAAACCTGCAAATGGAGTTACAGCAAAAAGACCGCACCAAATCAGTGAAACAGACCATCTCGGTTACACATCATCTTTTATTCAATGAACAATTTAATTATTCCATGAGTGTTTTGGCGCAGGAATCATACTATTACAAGAGTTATACAATGAATCAGTTTCTTGCGTTGAACTATACGTATAAGAACTCAAGGATCATTCATCCGTTTTCTTTTCAAATGAATTTGCACTATGATAATTACATGGCAAAAATGTTCGGAGAGTACAAGCAAAAAATAAATGTTTCCAGAAAAAAGGATATGGAAATTCGTGTATTTGCCGGTACTTTTCTTCAGGGGAATGATCAACAGAAAGGTGCATACAGGTTCAGATTAAGCGGCTTTAATGGCTACCACGATTATTTGTATGAAGCAAATTATTTGGGAAGAAATGAATTTGATGGTTTGGCATTTGGGCAGTTCATTGAGAATGATGGCGCATTTAAAGTATGGACACCCTTAGGACAAAGCAGTACATACCTGGTAAGCGTGAATATCAAATCGCCTCAGATATGGAAATTGCCACTTCGTGTTTTTGCAGATATAGGCACTGCCGATGCAGTAAGTATGAATAAGGAAAATGTACTATGGGCAGCAGGCGTGAATTTAAGTATTGTAAAGGATTACATTGACGTTTATTTGCCATTATTGTATAGCAATGATATTAAAGAAACTTTAACTTTGAACAAT
>DAISHL010000431.1:0-2311 GCA_036822555.1 Bacteroidota bacterium
ACAAAGCCATTATTGATGCCACGGCTGACCATTGTGTGTCATATAAGCCAAACACTGCATTTTATGAAGCCTATGGCATTGATGGAATGAAAAGTTTGGAGCGCACTATTCATTACATCAAAGAACACTACCCAAAACACTTTATCATTGCCGATGCCAAACGCGGAGATATTGGAAATACCAGCACCATGTATGCCAAGGCGTTCTTTGAGCATTTTAAGGCAGACTCTGTGACAGTGGCCCCGTATATGGGAAAAGACTCAGTAGAACCCTTTTTAAAATTTGACGGCAAATGGGCCATTGTATTAGCTCTTACATCCAATCAGGGAGCCTTTGATTTTCAGGTATTGAAAAGTGAAGGCAAGGAATTGTATAAGCATGTTTTGGAAACAAGCAGCAAATGGGGACATGCAGGAAATATGATGTATGTGGTTGGGGCTACCAAGGCCGAAATGCTTGATGAGATAAGACAGGTGATTCCAGATCTCTTTTTACTTGTACCGGGTGTAGGCGCACAAGGTGGTTCTTTGGAAGAGGTTTGCAAATACGGATTGAACAAAGACATTGGCCTGCTGATCAACAGCAGCAGAGGCATCTTGTATGCAGGCAACGGAAAAGATTTTGCAGATAAAGCTGCCGAAGAGGCTAAAAAAATACAAGCACAAATGAGTAATTATTTTTAATTTTAGTTATGGATCAAAACAACCCAAATCACCAGATAGATATTGAACTTACAGAAGAAATTGCTGAAGGGATCTATTCAAACCTTGCTATCATTACTCACTCACAATCTGAATTTGTGATAGACTTAGTGAAACTGATGCCGTGTGTACCAAAAGCAAAAGTAAAATCACGCATCTTATTAACGCCACAACATGCAAAGCGTTTAGCTAAAGCGCTGATCGATAACATTCAAACCTATGAACAAAACAATGGGAAGATAAAGGATATTGAAACCCCTTTTCCTGTGAATTTTGGTACGCCTAAAGCACAAGCTTAATTATTGATCTGGTAACGTCCTTTGTACGTTCTGAAGATCATACGAACAAGGTATTTAGGCGTAAGTGCTTTGATATCGAATCGCAGACCCAAGTTGTAGCAAACATCCATGATATTTAACCGTTCGTTGGTATCGGATGCCCCTACCCTCATCTTGTATGCCAATATCAATTTTACCGGACCTATCTTATGTTCGTATCCAAGTCCGAAGTTTGCACCTACCCAAAACGAGCGAACCCTTGAGTTGATAGGATAACGATCGCGTAAATTCTGAAAATCATCCATACCCGTAAAAAAACCGCGGAACTCATTCACACTGATGCCTGTGATCGGATAAATAAGTGCGGTGTTATTCTTGAATCTTGCCAGAAAATGAATATTAGCCTCGTACGTCCTCGCAGAAATTACATACCAGGAGGGATCAATAGTAATGGCTGTCTATTGTGAATACTCCGCAGCCACACGAACAAGTTTATGTCCGCCATAATTCATAAACACATTAAAACCCGGAGCGTCATTGAACTCCTTGATATTTCTGCTTAAAAAGATTACGCTTCGTGTCAATCCTAAACCAAATCCAAGATCTGTAAACTTGATCTCCTTCTTTTTTTGCACCCTAACATTCTTAATTTGTTTGTTAGGTTCCTTTGTTTGTGAAAACAAATTAGACTGAAGGATCACTAATACTATGAGTATGATTTTTCTCATCTAAACCAAAGTTAGTTAATTTTTTACAGAATTGACAAGCACTGCGGGCAAAGTTTAATAAATGTTAAGTATTGCTTTATAAGTGGACGATTTTAAAAGAATTAATACCTTTATAACAATGAAAACAATTTCTGTTAAGCCTTTGTTCAAACACTTTTCTTTAGTGTTGTTATTCCTTGTAATTGGTTATAATTCATATTCTCAAAATACAAAACCTACAAAAAAAGAAACATACATTCAGTTTTCAGGTGTTGTGGTAGATCAGGACAGTTTAAGTCCAATTCCATTTGTTTCCATTATGGTAAATGACAAAGGCCGCACAGTGAGTGACTACTACGGATTCTTTACTGTTGTGGTGCAGCCGGGAGACGTGGTACAGTTTTTAGCCATCACACATAAGAACAGGTTTTACAAGATCGCCGATACATGCCAATTGAAACATTACTATGCCATTCAGGTGTTAACCAAAGACACCATTGACCTGCAAACAGTGGATGTATATCCTTGGCCAAGCAAAGAAGATTTCAAACGTGCCTTCCTTTCGCTTGACCTGAATGAGACCGATTCCGCCAGAGCTGCCTAGAACTTGAACCAAAACACCCTT
>DAISHL010000432.1:0-2305 GCA_036822555.1 Bacteroidota bacterium
AAGAGTATATAAAAGATTATTCTACAGGTGCAGTAAAATAGATCAATGAAGCCAACAACAATACATCATTTAAATTCCGGACTTATTGTATTAAGTTGCCTGGTTGCATTCTTCATACCCTTCGAACTGTTCTTATTCTCCTATGCGGTACTTGGGCCTCTGCATTATCTGACCGAAATTGGGTGGCTCCATAAAAAGAACTATTACACCAAAGGGAAGTATGATTTTTTATTTCTGGCCCTGACCTGTTTGACCATGGTGTATTTCAATTTCTTTCCTACAAAAAAGAGCGGAGATTATATTGCAGACCTCATTGCACTTGGTTTTTTTGCCTCAGTGGCGTTTGTATTCGTAAAGGACTGGTTATACAGGATCGTGATCATTGCGCTTGCGATCATGTCCATTGGTGTGCTCAATAATGCATCAGATTATTTCACATGGATCGGCATTTTTTTACCGACCATTATCCACGTATTCATTTTCACGTGGTTGTTCATGCTGTATGGCGTGCTTAAAGAAAGGTCTGTAGCCGGGTTGATATCTGTTGGAGTTCTTATAGTGTGTGCGCTTTTGATATTCTTTATTCAGCCTCAAGGGCTGCAGTATCAGGTAAGTGCTTACACTCAGGAAAGCTACAGCATGTTTGCCGAATTGAATTACCGACTGATCAATTTATTTGGCCTTGGAGAAATCACATCAACTGCTGAACTTTTCACAACCAATGCAGGCTTTGTGATCATGCGATTTATTGCTTTTGCATACACCTACCATTATTTGAACTGGTTCTCAAAAACATCAGTGATCAAATGGCATCAGGTTCCCAAAAAAGTATTAATTGGTACAATTGTAGTATGGCTTTTGTCAGTAGCCGCCTATTTGATAGATTACAACAAAGGCTTGAAATTATTGTTCTTGCTGTCTTTCTTGCATGTATTCCTGGAGTTTCCGCTGAATTTTGTATCCTTCAGCGGAATAGGAAAAGAATTGATGTCGCTTGCTAGGAATAAGTGATCTAACCTAGCAATTGCTTTACCAACTGAGATACTATTTTATTATCTGCTTTCCCGGCAAAGTGTTTTGTGGCAGCTCCCATAACCTTGCCCATATCGCCGGCTCCACTTGCACCTATGGAAGCTATTATTCCTTGTAATTGTGATTTGATTTCGTCTTCACTCAATTGTTTCGGCAAATACTCCTCCATGATTGTTGCCTGAAATGCTTCCACTTCAGCCAGATCTTGCCTGTTCTGCGAAACATAAAGATCGGCACTTTCCTTTCTCTTTTTTACTTCTTTTTGAATGGCTTTCATGGCCGTTTCTTCCGACAAACCTTCAGGTGAAGTTTTTAATAAAAGAACTACCGATTTAATAGCTCTTAAAGCTTCAAGTTTTTTAGAGTCTTTTGCAAGCATTGCCGATTTAATGTCGGCGTTGATTTTTTCTTCAATTCCCATGATCTATAAATTAAAAAAGCCACCCACAAGGGGTGGCTTAAAATTACAAAATATTATTAGTGAGTTACCGTGAATTTGCCTGTATTTAAACTGTTCTTGTGAATGTCGTAAACAGAATAAATGTATAAACCGGCATTGTATTTGGCAACATTGAGCTTAACCTTACCATAAGAGTACTCTGCTTTTTCAATTACACGTCCTGTAAGATCAGTGATCTCAATAGTTTTGGCCTCTGTGCTTTCTGTTGAAACAGTTAATTCAGTACGTGCAGGATTAGGATATGCACTTAACTGGATCGATTCCTTTTTCAATTCTCCAACACCAACTGTTGATACTGGATAACTGAAATTATCCACATAGATCACACTTCCTTTTTTAGCTCCTTTTCTGATGGATGTTCCTGCAGAAGGGAATTTATAGCTTGATCCAACATAGATACTCATACTGTCAGGAGTAACTGTGCTGGTATAGGCAATGTTCAGAGTGGCATTGGTCATACTTGCTGTAGTAGTGGTGTATTTATTCACGCCGCCGCCAATATAGGTTCTGTTAGTGCCATTGAATTTCCAAAGCAATACGCCAACTCCTGCTGTGTCACCTGCCATCGGCTCTGCTTTATAGCAATAAGTGATCTGAGTTGGTTTTTGATTGTAAGGGAAACCATCCACAAGTTTTGGTGAAATAGAGATAAGAACGCCACCGGTGAACGCAAAACCACACGTGTCAGGTAAAAAACCGGTCAGTAAACCCAAAGTGTATTTCTGGGTCTCCACACGCATTGACGTTGTGCCGCTGCAGTTAAGTGTCGATTGTGTAACTGAGTTAGGGTTAGATGCGCTCGCAAATGAATTG
>DAISHL010000433.1:0-2297 GCA_036822555.1 Bacteroidota bacterium
CAATACGGTAGCAACCCTGTTCTGCACATTTACAGCAGCCTGATCGGGGTCGGTGCCAACTTTAAAATATTCTTGAATTATACTGGTTCCGTCTTTACCGGAAACCGAATTCATGTATGCCATGCCCGGTACTCCGTTGATGGCTCTCTCCAGAGGTGTAACCACAGCTTTGGCACAAACTTCGGCATTGGCACCTGTATATTTGGTTGTTACGGAAACAGCAGGAGGAGCAATGTCGGGATATTGTGTTACCGGCAATGTTGAGAGAGCAAGCAACCCAATAATAGTGATGAATAGCGAAATTACCAGTGACAAAACCGGACGTTGTATGAATTTTTTCAGCATGGCACTTAATGGATAGAAAGTTGTTTAAGAATTTCTTGCAACCTGATCTCTTTAGGTTGGATCTTTGAATCAGGTTTAACGGTTTGGATACCCTCGTATATGATCCGTTCACCTTCTTTAAGGCCGGACTTAATCAGGTACAAATGTGGCAACCTTTGCAGGATGTCTATTGTTCTTGTTCTAACAGTATTTGTAGAATCAACGACATACACGTATGTTTTGTCCTGTATCTCAAAGGTCGATTTCTGTGGGATCAATAATACATTGGAATACCTTTTCATGAGTCTTATCTTTCCGCTGGCACCGTGCTTCAATATTTTATCAGGATTTGGGAATTTCGCTCGAAAGGCAATGTTGCCGGTGTTCTGATCAACAATACTTTCGATGTTCTCAATTTTTCCTTTGTAAGGATGTTCGGAGCCGTCTGCCAGTATCAGCGAAACACCATTCCAGAGGCCGGTGTCAGATCGTGAAATGCGGGCATAGGAAAGGTATTCTTTTTCTGAAACATCAAAGTATGCGTATATCTCTGAATTGTTGGAAATGGTTGTTAGCAACGTGCCTTCATTGATCAGGCTTCCGCTCTTATGTGGGATGCGATTGATAAAACCATTGAACGGTGCCTTTATATCGGTATTAGCCAAGCGGAGTTGAGCAAATGATTGATGTGCAATGGCTTCTTCCATCAGTGCTTTTTGAGCATCCAGCTTGTTTTTAGCCAGCTCAAGTTCGCTTTTTGATACGATCTTTTTTTCGGCAAGCTGAGTAACATTGTCGAGTTCTATTTCTGCCGCTTTAACTTCCGCAATGGTGCTTTTAAGTGCTGCTTTTGCTTTGCTTAATTCTTCAACGTATTCTTTGTTGTTGATACTAAAAAGTTGCTGGTCTTCTTTTACCTCGTCACCTTCGTCAACATGTATCTTTTCGAGGTAACCGTTGACCCTTTCGTGAATTTCAACATTTTGTATGGCATGTATCTCTGCATCATATACGGTAATTACAGATGTGTCCTAGTTAATGACAAAGGTTTGAGGTAATACATCTGGTGGTCCTGAGTTTGTGTTTTCTGAACCACATCCTGTGGCAATAAGCATTAATCCGCCTGCAATAGGGAAAAGCAATTGTTTCTTCATGAATAATAGGAATTACAAGAATTACTTCTTGAAAATAGATTTGTAAAAAAAAGAGATCAGAATAAAAGGACTATGCCTTTGGAGGAGGGAAAGGAATGTCAATTAAGATCGACTGATTATAGGAGAATGAATTGATCCATTGGTTAATAGAGGTGCTGTATAGATCTGAAAAAGCATGGTCGTTTTTCCAAATGGTCAGATCATCCAGTTATTTCAACGGATCATTCACGTTTTCATCACTGTCAATTTTATGTTCATCTTCCAGCAAATAATCTGCTAACTCAATACCATTCAGTGATTCAACTTTTGCAAGAGAAGATATACTTGTAGAAAGTACTACCGATATCAAAATAACCAATGCACATAGAGAGGTGAGCAATGTATTGGTTATTTTTTTTACTGTGTTCATCCGTTGCAAATTTACATAAAATCGACTGACCTTATAATATCGTCTTTTCAGTTTTTGTGAATTGATCCAAGAGTGTATTCAACAGACCTTCTTCATTAAAGGCACTTGGGGTTAAAACATTCTTTATGCCATTTTCAGATAGTTTGAATTTGGTAGATTGTCCCATCGCAATAACAAGCTGTCTTGAGTCAATGCTGTATTTGTTCATGTATGCCATAACATTGGAAGGACTTGTAAATACAAGCACATCTGTATATGGGATCTCAATATTTTGTCGTAAGATCGTTTTGTACGTATATAAATTATAGGTTGTGTTAGAAAATGCCAAATGTTTTTGTATGCTTTGCAGGGAGTCCATGGCCTGAGTAAACAATACGCTATCATTACCAAGCAAATCCCTGAAGCTTTTT
>DAISHL010000434.1:0-2296 GCA_036822555.1 Bacteroidota bacterium
AACTGTTTCGCGCAATATACTTGCATCAGACCTGGGGGTAACCGTAAATAAAGGAAATGATGGCAGTTTGTTTGTGGTTGCCAACGACCTTATCAGCACTAAGCCACTTGAAAAAGTTACGCTGGAATTGTACGATTATCAGAAGCAACTCATTCAAACAGAAACCACCAACGGCGATGGTCAGTCCTTTATCACACCAAAACAGAAAGCGTATTTCCTGATCGCTAAAAAAGAACAACACAGATCCTATGTGCGCTTGGATGACGGAGCCACGCTTCCATTAAGCATGTATGACGTATCTGGAGATGCCATTAAAAAAGGCTTGAAAGGATTCATTTACGGGGAACGAGGCGTTTGGAGGCCCGGAGATTCTTTATACCTCAATTTTATCTTGGAGGACAAATTAGGAAATCTTCCATCCAACCATCCTGTTGTTTTTGAATTAAGCAATCCGCAGGGTCAGATCTATAAACGTTTATTCAGCAATAAAAGTGTTGATGGATTTTACAATTTCAGTTGTGCCACCGATAAGAATGTACCCACTGGTTCATGGAATGCACAAGTAAAAGTTGGATCCGTGAAATTCAACAAGAGCATCCGCATTGAGACAATTATGCCAAACCGATTGAAGCTTGATGTGAATGTTGGGAACAACAAATTAATTACCTCTAATGGCAAAGATATGGTAAGCATTCATGCTGCCTGGCTCACTGGAGCACAGGTGCACGATCAGCCGGCCAACATGTCTGTAGCCTTAACAAAGAGCGAGACCAAATTTGCCAAATACAAAGATTATGAATTTGAAGACGCAACACTGTATTTCGAATCGCAGAACATTACCTTGTTTGATGGCAAACTGGATGACAATGGAAATTTAAATTTCCCTCTGCAACTTGAAGCACAAAAAAATGCTCCAGGTTTCCTTAAGGCTAATTTTACAACTCGCGTATTTGAGCCAGGTGTCGCATTCAGCATTGACAGATTCTCTGTTCAATACTCTCCTTACACACACTACACCGGCATCAACCTTCCTTCCGGAGAAAAAAATACGGGCATCCTGCATACAAACAAAGACCACTCTATTCAAATTGCAACTGTAGATCATCTTGGCAATCCGGTATCACGCTCTAACCTGAGATTTGAAATGTATAAACTTGAATGGCGCTGGTGGTGGGACCAATATTACGATGAACTTGCCAACTATGCCTCTGATGAATACCATAAGCCAGTACAAATAGAAACTATCAGTACATCCAATGGTTCAGCCAAAGTTAGAGTGAATGTAAAAGACAATGAATGGGGGCGTTACCTCATAAGAGTGATAGATCAACAAAGCGGTCATTCTGCTTCCACTGTAACATATTTTGACTGGCCGAATTGGATGGAGCGTGACGGTGGTGGTGATAATAAGATCATTTCGAACATGCTTCAATTCACAACAGACAAAACTTCGTATAAATCAAATGATGAAGTTACTGTTAGTATCCCTTCTCCCGAAAAAAGCAGAGCCCTTGTTACCATAGAAAATGGCAGTAGAGTTATAGAGGCTCATTGGCTTGAAACAGAAAAAGGCACCACTCAGTTCAAATTCAAGATTAAGCCTGAAATGGCTCCTAATGTATACGTTCATGTATCTCTTATACAGCCGCACTCACGCGCAAACGACCTGCCAATACGCATGTATGGCGTGGTACCAATTACCGTTGATGATCCTGAAACACATCTTAAACCAGTGATCTCAATGCCTTCTGAACTTATGCCTGAACAAAATGTAAGTATTACGGTGAGTGAAGAACAAGGCAAGGAAATGGCATTCACCATTGCCATGGTTGATGAAGGTTTGCTGGATATTACACGATTTAAAACTCCTGATCCTTGGAGCACCTTTTACGCAAAAGAAGCTTTAGGAGTGAAAACATGGGATGTGTATGACAATGTGATAGGCGCTTTTGGTGCAGAACTTGAACGAATATTAAGCATTGGTGGTGATGGTAGTGAAGTTGGAGATGATGGTGCTAAAGGCAATCGCTTTAAACCCATGGTTAAATTCTTTGGTCCTTTCCATCTTGATAAAGGAGATAAACAAACCATAAAATTCAAAATGCCAATGTATGTTGGTTCGGTAAGAACCATGGTTATTGCGGGCCATAAAGGCGCCTATGGAAAGGCAGAAAAGACCACACCTGTGAAAGCACCACTGATGGTGTTAGGAACACTTCCAAGAGTACAGAGTGTTACAGAAGAAGTGAAACTGACGGTTTCGGTTTTTGGAGGAAGCAAGAATGATGGAATAACG
>DAISHL010000435.1:0-2290 GCA_036822555.1 Bacteroidota bacterium
ACGTCTGCCATTTCATCGCCATGGTCTTTTTGCGTATCGCTTTCTTTCTCACTTTGTTCACCATAGCGGCGAGCCATGATACGGGCCACTTCTCCAACTTCTTCCATAAGTATGGCTGTGTTGGTCAACTCATTGAAATAACGAACCCCATGTGTTTTTATCCATGCGTCAATAGTACTTTGTGCCTCTGAAATCTTCATAATTAAAAATCTGTATGTTCTGTGATGGAATGTACTTGTCGTTTTGGGATCGGTGGTTTGATCTGATTCTTGTCAAATGCCACTTTGATATCGTGATACAGGCTGCTGGATAAACCAACCGTGTTGTCCGGATGACAGAATGGTTTCACGTTAATGCTCACAGCTCCATCAATGATCTTGCCAATGAATATGCCTGGTGCGGGGTCCTTTAAAATGAGCGGATTATTTTTTAAAACCTCCATGATCACCGTTTGTACTTTGTCAAGATCGTTCTCTGTGCTTACATTCAACTGCACATCAATGCGAAGATCGCCCGAACGTGAATAGTTCACAATGGTATTGTTAGAGAGAGTGCCATTCGGAAGAATAACAGTTTTATGATCTGCTGTGAGTAGAAGGGTGTTGAATATCTGAATTTCTTTTACTTCTCCAGTTTGGCCCTGCGCCTCAATGGTATCACCAACTTTAAAGGGCTTAAAGATCAAGATCAGAACTCCTCCTGCAAAATTGGAAAGCGAGCCCTGCAATGCCAAGCCTACCGCTAATCCTGCGGCACCAAGAACAGTTACAAAGCTTGCAGTGCCAATGCCTATCATGCCGGCCACGGTCACGATCAATACGATCTTCAATCCTATGGAGGTCAAACTTTTTAGAAAGGTACGTAAGCTTACATCCAGATCACGCTTGATCATGGCCTTTTCGGCTAGGATGGCTATCCGTTTGATCAGCCACAACCCTATCATCAACACAACTGCTGCCACAATGATCTTTGGTGTATACTCTACGATGAGATCAACGGCTTTATCAATATGTTTATCAAGAAACGTGCGCATGTTATTTTTTTATATTTTTACTGATACAAAGCTATAAAAAATGCGCTTTACTCTTTGGTTTATCTTATTGATCCTTTCTACGGAAATGTTTGCTCAACAGGGCAGTGATGTTACATTAAAAGTGGATAAGAAGTACAAGAACTGGGACACCACCAAATATCAAAAGTTTGAGCGTGTACTGATCGTTGGTATATTACAACAGCACCGCACCTTTAGCAATGAGCTGTCGCAATCCATGACCGAGGACTCACTTGGAATGTCGGCCAGCCCCTATAGTTCTGAGTTCAATTTCGCAGGTTCGTCAGGGATAACCTTAAGCTATGATAAGTTTCAGTTGGCATTGACCCGTCGTATAGAACCCAGCTACAACAACGCAGGCAGAGGTTCTACCGATATGTTCAACATTGGGTTTAACGTGGGCGATAATCGCTGGGAGTCTGAGAACTATTACCGACGTTTTAAGGGGTTCTACAATACGAAGACCCCAAGTTTAGATTCGGCTTATTTTGCGCAAACGAAACAATATTTCCAATATCCAAAAATGGTAACTTCTTTGTTCATGTCGCGCTTTTTGTATTTCAACAATTACATTGATTATTCGTTCAAGTCGGGTTTTGGTTGCAATTACCGCCAGTTGAAGAGTGCCTTCACATGGATCAATGGTGGAAGTATAAGTGTGTTCAATTTGAGGAACGATTCGGCCATGATCCCATTGAATTCGAGAGCGTACTACAAAGATTACGCAAATTTCAGGGGTTTACGTTCAGTGAATATTGCCTACAATTTTGGCGCCGCGGCAACCATTGTGCTTTTCAAGGCATGGTTCATTGCGGGCCACTTTACATTGGGGCCTGAACAACAGTGGCGTAATTATGACATGATCTCACATCACCGAAGGATCTCGTATATTTCGTGGAGTGGTACTGGTCGTGTATCTATGGGCCTCAATTTGAAGCGTATGTATATCATCTGGGGATTCACAAACGATTATACAATTTACGGAAGCCGCAAAACATCCACCTTACGCACCAATTGTTTAACGTCTAACTTTACGTTTGGCTGGAGATTTCACACCAAGACCCCGGCGTTCTATGAAAAGTTCATGAAGAGCAAGATCTACAGTTATTTGTAGATTACTTTTTTATGAAGCCGCTTTTGACAATGTCCTTCAGGTAGTAGTAATTGTTTTTGTAAATGGCAATAATGAATGCGTCATTTACAGCGGTCTCCCGTATGTTTTTTAAACTCGCGTATTCT
>DAISHL010000436.1:0-2290 GCA_036822555.1 Bacteroidota bacterium
TTCTTTAACTGATCAAAAACCTTGATGGTGTTCGCATACACATTTTGCTTCATCACCGATTTTTCGGCAAGAAGTTTAATAATGCTTTGACGCTGGTTATTGAGTTGATCTTTCATCTGATTAATAGTCTCTAGCAAATACAACCCTATGTGAACTAGGCTTTCCGCTGTATATGCAAACGCCTTGTTCCTGAGGATTGTTCAATGGTATACAACGGATGGTTGCCTTTGTTTCTTCCTTGATCTTTTCTTCGGTTTCTGGTGTACCATCTCTATGCGCATTTATATACCCTCTTTTTTCATCCATTATTTTTTTGAATTCTTCGTAGGAATTGGCCACATGGGTCATGTTTTTTCTGCGCTCTAATGCTTTTTCAAAAAGTGTTTTTTGGATATCGTGCAAAAGATCAGCAATGTAATCATCTGCTTCCGACATTTTTACAACTTCTTTTGTTAGTAGATCTCTTCTTGCTATTTCAACTGTTCCATTTTCTATATCCCTCTCTCCAATGGCAATTCGAACAGGTATGCCTTTCAACTCGTGTTCCGCGAATTTGAATCCCGGACGCTGAGTATCTCTGTCGTCATACTTCACACTGATGCCTTTTGCTTGCAGCATGGCCTTCAATTGATGGGCCACCTCACTCACTTTCTTTAATCCTTCCTCTCCTTTATAAATTGGTACAATTACAACTTGCGTAGGAGCAAGACGTGGAGGAATCACAAGTCCGTTATTATCGCTGTGGCTCATGATAAGAGCACCCATAAGGCGAGTACTAACACCCCAGCTTGTAGCCCACACATACTCAAGTTTGCCGTTCTTGTCGGCAAATTTCACCTCAAATGCCTTCGCGAAATTCTGACCTAAGAAATGAGAGGTTCCGGCTTGTAATGCTTTACCATCCTGCATTAATGCTTCAATACAATACGTGTCATCGGCACCTGCAAATCGTTCATTGGCTGTTTTTACACCTTTAAGAACAGGTACTGCCATGTAATTCTCTACAAAATCTGCATATACTTCAAGCATTTGCTTGGTCTCAGCAATGGCCTCTTCCTTAGTGGCATGAGCGGTATGTCCTTCTTGCCACAAGAATTCAGCAGTTCTGAGGAACAAACGTGTACGCATTTCCCATCTAACCACATTGGCCCATTGATTCACAAGAATAGGAAGGTCGCGGTAACTCTGGATCCATCCTTTGTAAGTATTCCAAATGATCGCTTCACTGGTTGGACGAACAACAAGCTCCTCCTCAAGTTTAGCATCAGGGTCAACCATTAATTTGGTCTTATCTGCTGGATTGGTCTTTAATCTGTAATGTGTAACAACCGCACATTCTTTTGCAAAACCTTCTGCATTCTTTTCTTCAGCTTCGAATAAACTTTTTGGGATGAATAAAGGGAAATATGCATTTACGTGCCCGGTTTCTTTGAACATTCTGTCAAGCGTCTGTTGCATCTTTTCCCAAATGGCATAACCATGTGGTTTAATTACCATACATCCACGAACAGCACTGTGATCAGCAAGATCTGCCTCTACTACAATATCATTATACCATTTACTGTAATCTTTTTCTTGCGGTGTAATAGATTTACTCATAAAATAAAGTCAATAGTTTCTCAAAAAATACCACTAAACCATTTTAAACATACCAGTTGTTAAAACGTTATAATTAACAAGGTTTTATAGGTATTTAATTCGTAAATTTACATATAAAATCGAGGTATTTCTTATAGTTAATACTAAAATTATGAAAAAAGCCATCATCCCAATAGTTTCATTCCTTTTTCTGTTTTCTTCTTGTCAAACAACAAGGCAAAACATAGCAAGTGATGATGTTTATGCTGATCCTATAGAAGAGAAAAAACTAGCTTTAGCCAAAGCTGAGGCGCAGAAGAAAAAAGAGGCGGAAGAAAAGGCTGCAAAAGAAGCAGAGTTCCTTGCTCAGAAAGCAAAGGATGATGCCAATCCTTATTACCAAGATCCTAATTACTCAGAAGATGATTACTATGATTACGCCTATGCTTCAAGGATGAGACGTTTTCATAACCCTATTTACGGAACTGGATATTACGATAATTATTATACCAATGCGTATCATTACAACTATGATCCGTTTTGTTATGGTACCAGTATTTACAGTACCAACAATTGGTGGATGACCAGCAATCAATTTGGATTATATGCCGGTGGTGGATGGGGAAGTCCTTACTGCTTCAACAATGGTATTAATACAGGTATAGGCTTTAATTATTGGAATTCCCATTACGGATTTGGATATAAGACATGG
>DAISHL010000437.1:0-2289 GCA_036822555.1 Bacteroidota bacterium
TTTTATTTTTAAGATGCCAATGCCAAGATCAACTGGAAGATCAACGATAAGAACACCGTATTTGCAAGCGGTTATTTCGGCAGAGATGTGTTTGGAGCTACTGCCTTTAAATTCAATTGGGGCAATGCCACAGCCACAGCCCGTTGGAACCACATCTTCAATAATAAGTTGTTCATGAACGTTACAGGCTTTTACAGTAATTATGATTATTTACTGGAGTTCAAGCTTGAACAACTCGATCAAAGCTTTAACTGGACAAGCAACATCATCAACTACAGTATTAAACCTGATTTTGCCTATTATCTGAACAGCAACAATACCATTCGTTTTGGTGCGCAGGCCTTGCTTTATGATTTCCGTCCTTATGATGCCATTGGTCAGTTTGATGTAGGCGAGAAGGTTCGCTTTCTTTCCGATAAACGTTACGGCGTTGAGTATTCATTCTATGCAGGGAACGAACATAAGGTATTGCCTCGCTTAACACTGGAATACGGCTTGCGTGTTAGTGTATATAATTTCCTTGGTAAAGGAAAAGCGTATTATTTCAGAGACACCATTCCAAATGAACCGTTGCCACTTGACAAAGTAACGCAATTCGATCCGGGACAAGTGATCACTACCTATGTTAATCCTGAACCTCGTTTCTCAGCCAATTATGTTTTAAATAGCTTTAGTTCCATCAAGGCAAGCTACAACCGAATGGCTCAGTACCTTCAATTGATCAGTAACACAGCGGCAAGCACTCCGTTGGATGTATATACCCTTGCCACCAATAATTTGAAACCATTGATCGCCGATCAGGGAAGCATTGGATATTTCAGGAACTTCAGAGACAATATGTTTGAGACCTCGATTGAGGTTTATTATAAGTACATGCAAAACCAATTGGATTATGTAGACAATGCAGATCTGTTCATCAACGAACAGGTGGAAGGCCAGTTGATACAAGGTCTTGGTCGTGCCTATGGAACTGAATTGTATGTAAAAAAGACAAAAGGAAAATTGACAGGATGGGTGAGTTATACCATTAGTAAGACAGAACGTTTGGTGCGTGGCATCAGCAACGACGATTGGTTCAACAGCCGTTACGATCGCACGCATTGTTTAAATACAAATGTGGCTTATGATCTTACCAAGCGTTGGAGCGTTTCCGCAACGTTCGTATTCTTGAGTGGTACACCTGCAACCTTCCCTAATTCAAAGGTTCAGATCCAGGGATTGAACATTCCTTACAATACTGACAATATCCGCAACAACTATCGCATCACACCTTACCACCGATTAGATATTGGTGCTACTTACCAATTCAAGAAAAATGAAACAAGACGTTATAAGCAGAACATTGTGTTGAGTTGTTACAATGTGTACAACCGTCGTAACGCCTATAGCATCTATTTCAGAACAAAATCAGGAGAGCCTTTACAAACCGAAGCAGTGCGCTTCTCTGTGATCGGATCATTTGTACCTGCCATTACGTATAATTTCAATTTCTAAGCGATATGAAACACCTATTTAATTATTTAACCATTGCTATGATCGCTTCGATCTTTACCTCGTGTGAAGATGTGGTGCAGATCAAACTGGATGAGGGATCAAAACTTTATGTGATTGACGCCTTTGTGAACGACCTTAGAGAAGACCAGGTGATTAAGGTTGTGACCAACGATTCCTATTTTAGTAATCGTGAAGCTCCCGGAGTTAGCAACGCCGTTGTTGAGTTGGTTGACCTTACCGATAACGTTACCTTTCCTTTTACACACACCTCCAACGGAAAATACAAATACGTCTTAGGTACCAATGACACTATTGGAAAACTGAACCATGATTATATGCTGAAAGTGACCATTGATGGCTATACCTATACTTCTATTAGTAAACTTAAGCGCACAGCAGCCATTGATAGTATCATGGCCATGTATAACGATGGTGAAGGACCTTTTGGAGGAGAGAAAGATACCTATAACTGTTTCTTGTTCGCAAAAGATAAAGTTGACGAGAATACTGACTATTACTGGGTTAAGACCTACAGGAACGATACATTGTTCATTGAGCCTTCAGACCTGAATATTGCCATTGATGGAACGAACGGAGCCGTGAAGGACGCACCAACCGACAGTACAGATTTTTCTGCGCCAATTACATTCTTAGGGTTTAAGACCTATCGAAAGAATGATAAGTGTAAAGTGGAGATCCATTCAATCTCACGAGAAGCTTATTTCTTCTTTACACAGGCGATCGCACAGATCAATAACGGAGGATTGTTTGCCACAACACCTGAAAACGTGAAAA
>DAISHL010000438.1:0-2289 GCA_036822555.1 Bacteroidota bacterium
TTAATCGCTGCCATTAACGATTCATAGGAACCGGCCGGCGACATAAGTTCAATTTTTCTAGAAGGATTCATGTTGTGTGATTAATTATCAGAGGCAAACCATTCTGCGTAGGACGTTGGGGTTTCATCAAGCCTGATCGAATGCAGTTTGAAGTTAGCGCCGGAGAAGGCCTCCATGAGCCTATTTTTGATCTCAAGGATCAGATTTTCGCAGGAGGGTTGAAATGGCAACAGGATCACTTTATCCTTTTGCTGATGTAAAATTTCAAGTCCTTTATGAGGGGCATTGCTGTTCAGAATGAGGGCATGATCGAAATGCTGCACAATGTGCTCATGAATGATCTTTTTAAGATCCCCGAAATCAATGATCATGCCGTCTTTAGGGTGGCCGGTCTGTTGTAATGCTTTGCCTATCAAAGTTACTGATAAGTGATAGGTGTGCCCATGAATGTTCTTGCATGGACCATCGTGCCCGTGCAATGCATGGGCCATATCGAAGGTAAATTTCTTGGTTACTCTAATGTTCTCGGAAATCATCTTAAGAAAGTGGCGCCGTAAGTTTTTTGTAGGTCTCTAAATTGTCCACGCCCCAATTATCCATTTCCTCTTTGGTCCAAAGATCAGGGAAGAACACTCGGCGCTGATAGCGAGGGTGCATGTATTTTTTCCAATCGCTGCCTCCCGTCGCCTCTGCTTTCTTTGGCCCGCTTTCTAAATATTTTTCGGCGGCATGGTAATGTGCCATAACCCATCGAACATTCACTGTATGGTCGTAATGACGCATGGCATTGATCAGATCAACGTTGTTCTTAACGCTGTCTGGCAATGACTTGAATTTGGTCCATAAATTAATGGTATTGTATTCTTCCATTTTTTGAAGGAAGAACTTCTTGTATTTTTTCTCAAACAGTGTGATCAGTGTATTCTTTTTTCCAGTGGCATGATCTTTACCTGCAGCCTGCCAATACAAGTGATTGAAAGCATGTTCATACGGGGTATTGCGATCAATGGTTGCTCTGAAACGGAAATCGATCAGATTGATAAGTTCAGTAGAAGTAAATTCGATCAAACGGTATTGTGCACTTTGAAACCCGCTGGCAGGAGTAAGTGTGTTCCTGAATTTCATGTATTGATCCACATCCATGCCGTCTCCCATTACTGAGAAGGACGAAGAAAGGACATCAAAGTAGCGGCTGATGCGGTACAAATGTTTCGTGAATTTTTCTGCGCTCACGGTTTCTTCATGGGCTACCTGATCAATTTCCCAAAGGATCATTTTGAACAGCAATTCATTGATCTGATGGTACATGATAAACACCATTTCATCAGGAAGTGTTGTGCGTTGTGTTTGTAAACTAAGCAGGGCCTCTGTTTGGATATAATCCCAGTAAGTAATTGGTTTAGCCCATACCAATCCTTCAAGATGTACATTCACATCCTGATCAATTGCCTTGTATTTTTCGGTTAGTCTTTCAACGAGTTTCTCCTGTTGTTCGTTCATAAGTATTGATTTTAATTTTTTACCATTTGTTTGAATACTCCGTGAATGAAGTTGTCTATATCTGCAATAGAGGTGCTGTCGGTAATATTGTTCTTGGCGATTAGTTCGTTGATCATTCTGTCTTGTTCTTTTCCTTTGTTGAGTGCCACATGGTACTCGATCTCGCTGAACGACACCATTGAATACATCGGGAAATACTGGCCCGGATAAAGTTCAGCCATACGGCGTTCTACTTTTTGTTGCAACAAGAAAGCAGGGTCGGCCACCTTATCGCGCATTACAATGTAATTCAGTAACGATAGGTCCTGAACAGCATCGCCATTTGGTTTACGAAGCACTTCATATTCCTTGAAAACCTTGACCCAGTTATCATTTTTTTTATTCATCATTGAGAAACTCACTGAACAGTCTTCAAATAATGAATTCATTCACTGACCAACTAAAGTTACTGTCGCGAGCGCAGCATCTACCATGAGCGCAAATTTGCCATGGGTCCATGGGAAACAACGTATGATCGCCAGAGATGACAATGGATGATCTTCCCATGCATCGGCAATATTTGGCATCATTTCAAAGAAATTAGGGAAAACGCTTTTAAAGAAATTGTTCACTTTTTCTTTAGAAGTGAGGTTATTGAAACAATGTTCGTGCCCGTCAAATGGCATGAATAAGGTACAGGTAAATGAACCGTCGAAGTTTGGAAGTGCGATAAGCATGAAACGACCACGAGGCCAAAAATGCAGTGTGTACATATCAAGTTTATAGCTGCCATACGGATTTGACGACAGC
>DAISHL010000439.1:0-2287 GCA_036822555.1 Bacteroidota bacterium
AAAGAATTGCTCTGAAGCTCCGAGAGATTGAAGATGTGGTTCCTTTCCCGTGATACACATCACATCACCGGCTCCGATCTTATAACCAAGTGAACATAATGCCCTGTAGGAAATGAAATCCTGTTGCAGAGGCCCGAAGATCACTGTGTCAAAAATAAAATCGTTCATGATGAATGCAGCAACCGCAAAGATCACGATCACAGCTGCACTCCTTACCAGATGCCAGCGAAGCTCCTCAAGGTGCTGTAAAAAGGACATCTCCTTTCCGGTAGATTCCAACTCTGTATTATCGTCTGATGCTGCCATTCTTAGGTTGCAAAGTTATTATTTCACAAGTGTTTTACAAATAAAGTATTACGGGTAAATACACTACTTTTACTCTTGTGAAAAGGATCTATGCCATACCTGGATTAGGGACCACAAAAGAATTATTCAGATATCTTGAACTTCCGGATTGTGAACTCATTGTTCTTGAATGGCCTGAAACAAAAGGGCTTGATCTTCAAAATTACGCCGCAGAATTCATTAAGCAGATAGATACAAGCGTTCCTTTCTATTTGATGGGTGTGTCTTTTGGAGGAATGATCTGCTCAGAATTATCACATAAGGTCAATGCCCAGGGAATCTTCCTGATCTCTTCCTGCAAAAACAAGAACGAATTCCCATGGCTGTTAAAAACACTTAGGATTCTGCCAATATATAAACTTATACCTGATCGTTTATTGCTATCTATGGCATCTTATTCCAATTGGATCCTTGGATTTGACAGCTCCTTCAATGATGAGTTCTTGCAGATGCTGAGAGAAATGAAACCAAATTATTTTCATGACAGTGTTGACATGATCGTGAATTGGCAAAAGAAAGATGATCCCAAAAATGTTAAACACATTCATGGCACTAAAGACAAACTCTTGTTGTATCGCTCTGTGAAAGCACACCACACTGTTAAAGATGGCACGCATGCCATGATCGTTTATCAATCTAAAGAAATAAGTGAATGGTTGTTAGGTGAAATGAACACATCACCATTTTCCACCTGAGCCACCACCGCCAAAACTGCCGCCGCCGAAGCCACCGAAGCCACCGCCTCCGGATGATCTGCCACCTCCAAACCTTCCTCTTCCGAAACCACCGTAATAGCCGCCTCCACTCCATCCACCACGCCCGATATTTCCGCCACCGCCACCTTTTGAAAGCACGCGTAATATGATCAGGATGGCAATGAAAATGATAAAGTATTTCAGTAATGGTCTCTCATTTAAAAAGCCGCGACCCTTGCGTTTTACTGCAACGTTATATTCTCCCTTGGCTGCCTTTTCAATAGCATTAACGGCGGCCACCAGGGCTTCATAATTTTGTCCGTTTCGCAAGTAAGGCACCATCTCATTCTCGCGAATGGCCTTGGTGGTAAGATCCGGTATAGCGCCTTCAAGTCCGTAACCCACTGCGATGAACAGATCGCGTTGACCTTCTCCACCGGTTGGTTTTACAAGAATAACAACGCCATTGTTGAACTGCTTGCTGCCAACACCCCAAGTATTGCCAATTTGAAATGAGAAATCAGAAGCATCGTATCCATTCAGATCGTCAACAATCACAATACAGATCTGATTGGATGTTTGATGGTAAAAATCTTCGAGACGTTGTTCTAGTAATTGTGCAGAACCTTCGTCAATAAAGCTTTTAGAAGCCGTTAGATCGTTATATAATTTTGGGGGATCAGGCCTTTGAGGTATTTGTGACCATGTATACAGGTGTAAAATACAAAGCAGATAAACAATGAACGATCTTTTCATTTTTGGTAAGAAATATCGTTTGTCAATTCATTGATATCATTATTGCTGCTTGGGAAATAGTCTTTCAACTGTCTTCCGCACATCAAAATGCAAGCTTCCATGCCTTCGGCAAATTTATCCTTCTTGAAATGTTCAATGGCGGTGTCGCGGATCTGATCCCAAAAATCCGATGGAACCTTTGCATTGATCCCTTCATCGCCCCAAACAGCAAATTGCTTCTGTTTCAAATTCACATAGAACAAAATACCGTTACGCAATTTAGTTTCATGCATTTTCAATTGAACAAATACCTGTTTCGCACGCTCAATGGGTGCGCTTACATTGGAGTTGTCAAAATGCACGCGTATCTCGCCTGATGTATTTCTTTCAGCTTCGTTGATAGCGTTCACTATCAAGCTTTCCTGCTGCGGAGTGATCGCTTTTTTTGTAACAAATGGCCACATCAGAATTCAACCTTTGGTGCTTTTTCTGCACCGGCTTCGGCTTCAAAA
>DAISHL010000440.1:0-2282 GCA_036822555.1 Bacteroidota bacterium
GTCATAGTGCGAATTTAATCATTTTAGGTATATAATCGGACATTCAAAATAAAAAATAAAGAAAACGAGAATTGCTTTGGTTCTCATAAACATTTTCAGCATTAATAGTTATAATGGCTCTTGGAATTTAATTAATCAGAATTGTATTTTCAGAAGTAATACTTTAGGAAAGTTTTTGGTACGTCTGCCACCATCGGTCAGGGATCTCACTGTTCATGGCCATATCATAGTCCTTGCTGCTGCACGGGATCAGGGTATGGCGTTCAAACTTCAGGTCTTTATGCGGTGGGTAAGGGATCTCCATCCACCAACGGTCGCTTTTCTTACTCTTATAGAAGTTGATATCGTATTTATCTTCCAGCACCACATGAAATCTTAAGTAATCAGGATTTGATCTGCTAGGGAAATCGTTCTTACGGTTATAATAACCATCCAGGAAACACCAGATCATTTGCGCCAACAGGTGTGCCGTTTTTCCACCCAGGTCATAGTCAGGATTCAATTCATAGAAACCAATGGAAGATAATTTATCACTCATGCCTGCATAGCGCATCATTTGACAGGCCTCTTCGCTGTAAAACCCGTTTGGTGAAGCATTAGGATTGGCAGGGGCATCTGAATTCTTAATGGCAGTGATATCAAAGGTGATCATGTCTGCCTGTCTGATGATGGGTTCAGATTCTTCGATCTTATCACGGATCTGTCCTAAACGGTACACATCAAAGAACAAACGCTCCATCATTTTTAAGCTCAATGGATCAACCAGATAAGTTTGGTATCCTACATTACTGAAATTAAACAGATAGTTCGGCTGATGCAGAATGATCTTGCCTAAGTAAGAATGGTTACTGATCTCTTCCTCAGGGTTACCAATATCAAACATGCTATCAATACTTACAATGTTGATCGTTTGCTCAAGATCTTTATAACCCAAGAACTGCGGGTAGGTAAGGTCTTGCGACCCACCAATGATGATCGGGATCACGTTCTTTCTGATAAGTGCATCCACCGTGGTTCTCAATGCAAAGTAGGTGTCATCTTTACTGTGCCCCGGATTGATGTCACCCAGGTCAACGATCTTGGCATTGAACTCTCCGCTGTATAATTTGTAAAGGTACTTACGTGTGGCATTGGCCGCTGTTTCGCATCCGGCATTATTCACCGAATTGCGGCTTTCATTTACACCAATGATGGCAATGTGTTGATTTTCAATTTCCGGAAAATCAGTATCCTGCTTGTAAATAGAAATGACATTGCCTAATTGCAAGGGATTAAGTTCTGAGTCAACCAATGCATCAAAGTCAACCGGAGTAAAGAAATGAGAAATGTCGGCCATAGATATTTTTTACCTAAATTATACTTAGTTTATCTGCCTGCCCCAAAAAGAAAAATTTAATATTAACACCAAGCTTTTAATTTGTTTGAAGCAATGTATTGAGCATGTAATGAATAAAGCGCTAAATATGTTGCATTATAAAAACAGTGTATTTATATACGGCCAAAGAAAGCAACCGACTCAGGTATATTGTAAATACCTTGCTGGCCAGGCCTTTTGGCATTGAGGTTCATATCATCACTGATGCGGCCGTGTTCAATTCGGCAACAGTGCCAAAGATCAATTATTCAACGGAGACCTTTGAGAACTTCAGTCAAATTGTTCCCCATGCCATATTATTTGCTTTTGGCATAAAGGATTATCTGATAGAAGTGCATGGCCATGACCGTTTTCAAAAATACTTCTTCAGGAACACAAAAGGCCATATACCTTTTGATCTGTTTGGTGCGTCCTTTTGGCTGCTGTCAAGATACGAGGAGTATTTACCGTTTAAGGCAAACAAGTACAATGTGTTTGACTACCGGAGCAGTTTAGCCTGGCAAAACAATTTTCTTGAAATTCCATTGGTGAATTGTTGGGTTGAAGAGTTTCTTAACATCATCACATCTAATTATCCTGGTTTTCAATTTGCTACACCTTACTTTAAAAGCACCGTAACCATTGATATTGACAATGTTTTTAAATACAAGCACAAAGGTGTTGTGAGGTCACTGGCAGGTATTATGAATGATGTGGCCTTTAGTCAATTCAAGCAATTGAAAGAACGCATACAGACCATTTTCTTTCATAAAGTGGATGAGTTCGATTGTTATCCTTTCCTCATTCAAAGCAATAAAACCTTTCACTCAAAGATCATATATTTCTTCCTGCTGGGAGATTATGGTGTAAATGCCAAGAACCATCAGTCGCGCAATCTTAAATTCCAGGAGATGCTCAAACATCTTGC
>DAISHL010000441.1:0-2276 GCA_036822555.1 Bacteroidota bacterium
TGCCGTTAGCGAAGAAAGAACTTGCCAAAACGAGAGGCACATAAACGACAATGAAGCAGGCGGATTTTGAGTTAGTGGATGAAGGGAATTGCGCATTAAGTTTTTATGAATTTTTTTGAATATTAATAGCCTACAATCGGGTAGGAATATGTAAGAAAGGTCTTTAAAACTCGATTATATACCGAGGTTAGTGCAACAAAAACTATTTCGCCTTTTGTATGGGTTGCAGAAATATATTATTTTTTTTAACTTCAAATCGTATTAAAATCAAAAATTCAATAGACATGAAAAAACTCTTTATCGCATTTTGACTGTTTTTCTCTATTCCTGTTCTGATGACTCTAATGTTCAGGAAATTGATTTGAAAACTGATAACACGCCTTTAATGAAGGAAGTTATGGAAATTGCTACAACCCAGGCTCCAATTCAATCAAACATAAATGGTCGTGTTCAAAAAAGACAGGTGCAGGGAAGTGTAAGGAACTTTAATGTAAAAGGCGATCAGACAAGTTTTTGTATTGTAAATTACAAGGGTGGTGGTTTCGTGTTGATTTCAGCTGATAAAAGGACAACACCTATACTCGCATACTCTGACACTGGTAATTTTGAGGGGGAAAGAATTGACATGCCAAGAGAACTTTTAGGTTAGCTTGAATCGGTTGAAGAAACAATTAAAGAAATTAGAAGTAATAATGATCCACAAAGTCAGGAGATAATAGAGATTTGGAATAAGTATGCACAGCAAGAGATCGTAAATAGGGAAAAGAGTGAATCAGGAAGATCAAATTCTACTATATACATAGGAGATTGTAATAATGGTGACAGCGGATTCATGGAATACTCTGAAAGCGTTGTTTCAACACCAAATTGGGGACAAGGTTCTGGATACAACAATTCGTTATCTTATGCAGGGTGCTCCAATACTTCGAATGGCAGATATTTAACTGGCTGTGTGGCTACCGCAGTTGCAGAGGTAATGAGATTTTATAGTTATCCCAGTTTTTATAATTGGTCAGCGATGCCCTTTTATTCTGGAAGCGATGAAACATCGCGATTAATGCGAGACTTAGGTACATCTGGAAATTTGTCAGTTAGTTACGGCTGTAATGCCTCTTCTGCCAGTTCAGATAATACCGTCAGAACATTTTTCAATTTTGGATATCACCAAGCTAGGTATTCAGACTTTGACATTTGGAATGCTAAAGGTGAACTGCAAATGGGTCGCCCGATATTATTACGTGGAAGACCCGGCGTATCTTTTGACGACTTCACACCAAATGGACACTTGTGGGTTGCCGACGGTGTACAATATTATGGGTATTATTCTTGTGTCCCTGATCCAAATACACCGGGCGAATGGATGGCAATATATAACGGTTATGATTGTAGCATGCGCATGAATTGGGGCTGGAACGGCGGTTACAATGGCTGGTACTTTGTTAACAATTTCAATCCAGCAGATAGAAACTACAATAACGGAAGAAAAATGGTTTGGGGAATCAGACCTTAAAGTTTACGATCTATGAAAAAGTTATCTTTTCTGATTTGCCTGGTTGCTGTTGGTGTCATGGGTTGCGATGATGAATCGTCAGACTATTTGGAGGTTACAGTTAATTTTCTGGTAAAAAACCAGGCAGGCCAAGACTTGTTAAATTCCACTACCAGCGGATTCTTCAGGTCTGAGGACATTAGAGTATTTTCCGTGAGAAATGGCGCGCGCGAGGAAGTATATCATCCAAATTTGGATGCGCCAAGAAGCTTTCGGATAATACGAAATGATGAAAATGGTGAAACGATGTTTTCCCTGGATTTACTTATTGAAAAGCAAGAGGAAAACCCTGTAACCAGAGTGATTCAATGGAACAATGCCCTGGAGGATACTTTGGTGGCTGAGTTAAAACAGTTTAACGGCGAGGAGTATTTGGAAACTTTAAACAAAGCTTGGTTGAATGGTAAACTGGTATATGACATCTCATTGGATTCTGGTGTGCGTTGGGGCAATACTAATTACTTACTTCCTAACCTTATCACTCTTGTTAAGGAGTAATTGCCGTTAGCGAAGAAAGAACTTGCCAAAACGAGAGGCACATAAACGACAATGAAACAGGCGGATTTTGAGTTAGTAGGAGATGGAAAAGGAGGAAATAAGTTTGAGTTGAGGACGGTAGGGAAACAAAGGTAGTAGCTCGAAAATTGAGTAGATCGACAAAACTGCAGTTTAAACGTAACCCTCCGACCAACTACATCTTGCGTGGTAATAGTTCAGCAATTCGGTT
>DAISHL010000442.1:0-2271 GCA_036822555.1 Bacteroidota bacterium
ATGATACTTACGATTCATATACAAAGCAGGGCCTTGGAAGACTTCTTTCTCATCAAGGCCATTTCTGCCTTATGAGGTTGTTCTTTTTTAAGTTTTACTGTTGTCATTGGTTAAATTTTGGTCATTAAGGCAAGTTGTACAACTGGCAGATATATCAAGGTGATCAAAAATAATTTCTTTGCATTTTGGTCGGTGTCAATTCTGTATAAATTATAGGCCTGAAGCAATAGGGTAATTCCGCAGATCACAACCACCGAGGTACTTAGCAGGCCTACGTAATGGAACATAAAAGGGAAGGTGCTTACAATAAGTAAAAAAACAGAGTAGATAAGGATCTGAAATTTTGAGGCTTGGTCTTTACCGCCCTTTGAAGGGAGCATGAAAAACGCTGCGCGCTTGTAGTCCTCATCATTGAACCAGGCTAAGGACCAAAAATGTGGGAATTGCCAAAAAAACTGAATACTGAATAATAAGATGCCAAAGAAACTGATGTGCCCGAATCCATGCGTGGCTGCTACAGCCCCAATAAGTGTAGGCAATGCCCCCGGAAAAGCGCCAACAAAAACGCTAAAGGGAGTAATTCGTTTCAGAGGCGTGTAAACAAGGGCATAAAGAACTATGGAAATGAAACCCAAAATGCCACTCAAAGGAGTGGTGTAGATCCATAATAATATAGTGCCAATAACACCCAACAAAGCACAAAATACCAGGGCTTCCACGGTACTCAGATTATTGGTTGGCATTGGCCGCTTTTTAGTGCGCTCCATGAGTTTGTCGAGGTACTTTACAATGATCTGATTGAAACCATTGGCTGCACTGGTCACAAAAAACCAGCCAAAACTGAGTGCAACCAAATGCTGCCATTGGATCTCAGGCGCTACAGTAAGATAGGTGATCACCGCAGAGATCACCACCAAGCTTCCTAATCTGAATTTGGTAAGCTGAAGATAGGACGAAAACTTAGAATAAGTAATTGATTCTTCCTGAATATCTGTGGTGGTATTATTCAAAATGCGCCACAAATTTACTGATTATAAAAGAATAAGGCAATTAACTCTGATTAATAGCCTTTTATTTGAATGAGTGTTTATTGTTAGTTTTTGGCTTTCTCCTTTAGCAAAGCAATATCAAGGACTTCGTCCATTTTTGTAACATAATGAAACTGTAAGCCTTTCAAATAATGTGGCTTTATGTCCTCCATATCTTTTCTGTTATCCTCAAACAAGATAATTTCTTTGATGCCGGCTCTCTTTGCTGCCAGGATCTTCTCTTTTATCCCCCCAACAGGAAGTACTTTTCCCCTCAAGGTGATCTCACCTGTCATGGCCAGGGCTTTTTTCACTTTTCTCTTGGTAAATGCGCTGGCAAGGGAGGTTAACATGGCAATGCCGGCACTTGGTCCATCTTTTGGTGTAGCCCCTTCAGGCACATGAATATGAATGGCCGTTTCTTCAAAGAACTCCGGTTTAAGTTCAAGCAACTGCGGATGAGCCTTTAAATACTCCAGTGCTAAGGTTGCACTTTCTTTCATAACATCACCTAAATTACCTGTAAGGGTCAAACGCGCGTTCTTGCTTGCACTTAAGCTTGTTTCAATGAACAGGATATCACCACCCACCTGTGTCCACGCTAATCCGGTAACTACGCCTGCAATATCATTTCCTTGGTATTTATCTTTGATGTGAGCAGGTCCAAGGATCTTATTCAGATTTTGGGTCTCTATTTTTGGTGCATCTTCATCTTTGGCAATGTGCACTGCAACATAGCGTGCAAGTTTTGAGATCTTTTTCTCTAATCCTCTTACACCGCTCTCTGCCGTATAATTGTCAATAAGGTATTCAAGTACTTTATCACTTAATTTCAATTGATTTTTTCTTAAGCCATTTTCCTCAACCTGTTTTGGGATCAAGTGTTGCTTGGCTATCTCCATTTTTTCCTCAACGGTATATCCATTCACTTCTATGATCTCCATTCTGTCGCGCAATGCAGGTTGTATGGTATTCAAATTATTGCAAGTAGCGATGAACATCACTTTGCTTAAGTCGTAATCCATTTCAAGGAAGTTGTCATAAAATGAAGTGTTTTGTTCTGGGTCCAGAACTTCTAACAATGCAGAGGAAGGATCACCATGAAAATCATTTCCAACTTTGTCTATCTCATCAAGAATAAATACCGGGTTGGATGACTGAACCTTTTTTAAGTTTTGCAGTATTCGTCCGGGCATGGCACCAATATAGGTTTTACGGTGGCCACGGATCTCGCTTTCATCCT
>DAISHL010000443.1:0-2268 GCA_036822555.1 Bacteroidota bacterium
CAGATCACTGCCAACATTACCAATTATGGTCCCACAGTCATCTTTAAGTTCGCCCCTAACAATGTCAATGTATTTTCTGTCAATATTCCTGTCAAAGAACAATTTCGACAATTGGTTCATGGCCGTCTCCGTTTTTGCGATCATAATGATGCCGCTTGTATTCTTATCGATGCGATGAACCAATCCAATGCGATCAAGAACCAGGTCATTCCCAATCTTGCTTGGTCTGCTTGGCAAATTATTGAAATGATAGGCCAAGGCATTTACCAACGTTCCGGTATAATTTCCGTAACCCGGATGCACTACCATACCCGCCTTTTTATTGATAATGGCTAAATAGTCATCTTCAAATACAATGTCAATAGGAATGTTTTCTGGGACGATCTCTGTTGTACGGGGAGGTACATTCAGCTGTATCGAGATCTCATCGAAAGGTTTGATCTTATAATTTGACTTTACAGGTTTACCGTTCACCAGAACGTTTCCTGCCTCACAACCTTGCTGAATTTTTGTACGGGTACTGTTTGATATGCGCGTAAGAATGAATTTATCTATACGCATCATCACCTGACCTTTATCTACCTTGATGTTGTGATGTTCATATAATTGGGGGGAATCATCGCCACCAAGATCCTCATCAAGTTCATCTTCCTGATCAATCATGTCTTAGTGCTGAACGATTAATTTTTTAACAGATACCGGCTTACCGTTCTTTGAGATGGCAACAAAATATAATCCCGATTGGATGGTAGATGTACTCAATTCTGTGACCATTTGATCAATGGTTCCGCTTCGGATAAGCTTACCTTCTGCAGAACTAATGGTATAACTTAGATCTTTAGTAAATTCTTCTGTTCTGATATATAATTCATCTGCAGAAGGATTTGGGTACAGCGCGAATTCAGCCTTTTGAGCCGTTTCTTCAGAAATTCCTACAGGCGGTTCTATCTTTTTTCCAAAAACAGGACGTATCATTAATGCTCCTTTTACAGATGATTGATTCCAGCCTGAACCTGAATTGTAATATAAGTTTTGGCTATAGTCATAATTTCTATCGAGACCAACAGTAACAAATCCTCCGTTATCAGCAAACTGTTGGATCCCTACAAAATACGTTCCTTGATTCAATACCAATGGAGAGGTAAGATTGTACGTTGAAAATGCATTATGACCCGTGGTAGAAAATTTCGGATACATGATAGAATCCTTGTAGATCAGATTAATTGGTCCACCAGAAGAGCCTGTATAAATATGAATACGAAATCTATCATTCTGCTTTGTTGCGTATGGACCAACAGGATCAAAATAGATCCTTAAGGCACGCAAAGTATCTCCAAAATTGAGCGTATACTTTAAAGCCATGATGCCTCCGAAACCATTGATGTAATAGCCTGTCTCACAACTTCCGTCGTCGTATGCAAAATAATTCCTGAATCTTTGTTTTTGTATGACTGTGTCATTTCCAACATTCACATCACCAGCCAGATTCAACATGTAATGTTTTATGGTATAATCAACACTATCTGTCATGGCATTGAATGTATAACTTAATGTAGGGAAGGCATGTACAAGATCGTGCTGCCACCCCGCCGGCTTAAAAGGCGGCAAATTCAAAGCTCCGTAGGAGGCTGTATGCACTTGCGTGTTTGTTTGGTCTAATACCTTCATCTCGTATGTGGTATTCACCGTGCTGGTGCCATTGTATCTGATATAATTGGAGTACTTAGTGGCCATATCAGCTGGCGTAAATTGCTGCCAAGGCATGGCCGAATATTTGTTCAGGAATGGAGTTGGAACATACCCTATGCTCAGATCATTCCATGCGGTGTCATTATTCATGCTTCGGTTCTTGTCCAGATACACATGGTCTAATTGCCAATTGTCGAAATTACCATTGGTTGCTGCCTTGTTTCTGAATCTGAATTTAAAACCATCATGGTAATAGGCTGTATCTGTAACCCAAACGAATGCACGTTTAAAAATTGTATCATTATTGTTGGAACTCGTATTACCTCTCAATGACCAAACCTTGTTGTTCCATTTAGCTTGTGCCGGTTTGTAAAAATCAAGCACCAATGAATCCTGTACTTCAGGAGAATCACCATAGCCAGTCAATTGGTAATAAAAGATCAAGGCAATACTATCGCTTGGCTGCAGTGTTTGTGAACCCAGGGTAAAAAGATTCAAAGCACGCGATGTTAATGTGTCTGCAGCAAAGGCCTGTGTTGGGGTAAAGTTATGATTTGGACTATAAGCATAACCTTTATA
>DAISHL010000444.1:0-2267 GCA_036822555.1 Bacteroidota bacterium
ATAAGATCGATTATCAATTGCAAATGGAGATCAAGGACAAACACTTTACAGGCAGCAATGAGTTTTATGAATTATTGAATGACACCAGCAATACTTTGTTCCCCAACAAGAATCCTGTACGCGCTGATTTCACATTCAAAGTCAACAATGTGCCGGTGCCATTTCAGGCGTGGCTTGTGGTGCAAATAGATAGTATCAATGGCAACAAACATTGTTTTAGCCGTTCGTCGCTCAATTGGATCAAATTAAATTACAACAACGATAAAGAATACACGTATTCTGTTGTGACACCAAGCTTACCAAATAAATACAAATGCATCAAAGCATTTTTATGGAACATTAAAAGTGAACCTATTGACCTTACCTTTACATCACTGAAACTTTATCAGATGCATGGCAAAGGCATTAATTATGTAGCACCAATTTATTATTGATATGATCAACAGAAGCATTGCACCGGCATTTAAAGCCATCGAAGAGATACACATCCCAAAAGCCATTGCGCCCACTTTGAGCAACGGCATACCTGTATACGCCATTGATGCAGGTTCACAGGAACTGGTAAAGATCGAATTCCTGTTCAAGGCAGGCATGTATTATCAATCTCAGCCATTGCTGGCATCCTCGGCCAATAACCTGATTGAGACAGGTTCTTCGAAATACAATGCCGATCAGATCTCTGAACGGATCGACTTTTATGGTGGATTCCTTGAATTGGAGACCGGACAGGATTATGCCAATGTAACCTTATATACACTCAACAAATATCTGAATGAGACCATTGCTGTGGTGGAAGACATCTTAAAGACCGCCACATTTCCTCAGGATGAGTTTGATATTTACATCAACAATAAAAAACAAAAGCATCTGGTGAATTCGCAAAAAGTAAGCGTATTGGCCCGTAGACGTTTCAATGAATTATTGTTCGGAGAGAAACATCCGTATGGCATTGACGTGAAAGACGAGGACTTTGCAAAGATCTCTGTAGATACTGTAAAGACCTTTTATAGCCAGCATTACCACAGCGCCAACTGCAGCATTATTATTTCAGGGAAATTGCCTAAGAATTTACTTGATCTGCTGAATGGTTTGTTTGGAAAAGACCATTGGGGTCAATCATCAAGCATCATTAAAGACACAACGCATGCCTTACAAACCACTGCGCAATACAAACACTTAGTTGCTAAAGACGATGCCATACAATCTGCCATTCGCGTTGGAAGGATATTATTCAACAAAACGCATAAGGACTATTACCATTTTCAAGTATTGAACACCATTTTGGGAGGATATTTTGGTTCACGTTTAATGGCCAACATTCGCGAGGATAAAGGTTATACTTATGGTATTGGATCAGGACTGGCATCACTTGTACATGGCGGATATTTTTACATTAGCACCGAAGTTGGCGCCGATGTGACGCAGAAGGCTTTGGATGAGATCTATTTAGAAATGAAACGCCTCAGAGAAGAATTGGTTGGTGCCGATGAACTTACTACTGTAAAAAATTATATCCTTGGCCAATTCTTGCGAAGTGTGGATGGTCCGTTTGCACTTGCCGATAAATTCAAAGGCATTTGGATGTTTGGATTGGATTACAATTACTATCATGATTACTTTCATGCCGTGAATTCAGTAACTGCCGAGCAACTCCAAGCCATCGCCAATACCTATTTACAGGAAAAGGACATGATCGAGTGTGTGGCCGGTAAGAAGTGAAGAACAAACGTTTATTGCCGATGATAGTTATTAAGAATTAACACAGTTTATTGTTTGCTTTCAACTAATTATATAAAAAGGATTGAATTAGTTATTCATTAATACTTGTCATCAAATGCGTCTAATCATTACATATCTCTTCTCTCTATTCCTTCTAACCTCGTGCAGCAATGCACAAAACAAAGAGGAACCGACGGCTGTCAATGCCGATCCTTCCTCTGAGCCTGTGGCTGCAATACAAGGGATGCCAATCTCAAAGGATAGATATCATGGCATTGTTACTATTAATAACGGCCCAAGAGGTGGGGATTACATAAGTACTTCAGGTAAAATCATTCCGTACCGTTTGTTCAGGATACAATTTTACGACGATACGGTTGTTCCTGTGGAGTTGAACCTTCATTTTCCGGCAGAGGAAATGGCCCTGTTATCTGATACATTAAAAAAAGTAAAGGCATTCCTTCTCCCTGAAAATAGTACTCCGCAGAAGGTAACAGACACCAATAATTTCGGAATAAAAGGGTTAGAGGGTTTTTTGGATTCTGGTT
>DAISHL010000445.1:0-2267 GCA_036822555.1 Bacteroidota bacterium
GTTCCCTGAAAAACTTTCGTTCGACGGGTTCACTAAAAAGGACATTAAGCATTTGACCGAAGAGGCCAGCCATAACAATTTATTGAAACAATCGATTGAGTTTGCAGATGGTGTTATTCACGCTACAGAGTCTTTGAATCCTGATATCGAGAAATTCATTAAAAAGACCGGCAAACCATTCTTAGGATTTAAGAATGAGTTGGAGTACATGGATTCCTTCAATGAATTCTATGATCTTATTTTAGAGGAAGAAAACGTACTGAGTAAATTTTGCTTTAGCATATTTTAGGAAAGCTCCGCAATTCGCGGAGCTTTTTATTTGAAAAATATGATGATATTTAGCCCCTCGAACCTTGAAGATTCTATTAAAATATAAGCCCTTAAGAAAACTGTCTTTTTTAAGCCTTCTGTTTGTGCTTTTAGTAAGCGCATGTAAAAAGGATAAAGGCGTTTTAGGCGCAGATATTCAGGATCCGGATGATGTGTTAGGTGCCGTGGTAACAGACACGTCAAAGATTTACGCCCATACCATTCCTTTTGATAGCGCAGCATCCTTTAATGATAATTTAAAGTTTCTTGGATCTAACCAGGATCCTGTTTTCGGAAGGATGGATGTGAGTTTATATACCAAGTATTCATTACCCAACAACATAACCAATGTGTCATTTGGTGATGATGCTAACCTTGTGTCTTCTGAAATAATTCTTGCTGTGAAAAGCATTGATTTTGTTGGTGATTATTTAACCCCAATGACCTACAAGGTATTTGAAATGAATACCAATCTCACATCTGACAAAGTTTATTATACAAATAAAACATCTTACTATAATGCTTCCAATTTGCTTGGATCCTATACAGGAACTTTATCGGTGATGAATGGTGCCTTTGTGATCAGGATCCCTGTGAATTCTACCTATGCGTCTGCTATTTTAAACAACCCTCAGTATTTGCTTAACAATACTGTTTTTCAAAACACCTATAAAGGTTTATACATTACAACATCTTCAACCGATCTTAATCCAAGCACTGCTCAGGGTGTAATTGCAAAATATGATCTGGATGCCTCTCTGAGTGGATTCTATTTGTATTATCAAAATGGAACACCTGGTCCTGGCAAAGAAACAAAAACATTTAAATTTCCGTTCAATGGCAGTAATGTAACACGATTCAATGAGGTTAAACATAAATACAACGATGGTGGAAATCAATTGCTCATCAAACAAATGCAAGGAGATACTTCTGTTGGTGCACAAGGACTTTTCTTAAGGGGTTTGGGAGTTACAAAAGTAAAATTGCAAATTCCATACCTTACTAATTTTGTTTCAAAGCATAAGATCGCAGTGAATAGAGCAGACCTTATCGTAAAAGTTGATCAAGGCTTGAATGGTTCAAGTGGAAATTATGTGCCGCCAACAAAAATGGCATTATTAGCCATGGATTCTTTGAGCAGAGAGATCTTTACATTTGATCAGTTGAGTTCCATTGATTTTGCGCGTTACGGTGGCGACTATGATAGCGATAACAAACAGTATGTATTCAATATATCGCGCGACATCCAAACTATCATGAATGGAGGACGAAAAAATTTAGGGTTCTATTTGGTGATCGCTAATCCTGATAAACTGTATACACCTCGCCGTGATGACCGAGCAGAACGTGTTGTATTGGGCGGTACATCCAGCGCTCTGAATAAGCCTGTGTTCAGGATCACCTACATTCCGTTTGTGAATGATTGATCGATTTCTTTATCTTTACTTCACAACATTCAGATAATTTCCACGTTTTGAGTAAATGAACTTTCGTGAACTTCATACCATGTTTCAATTGGAGCCGGATAGTTCATTGGATCCTGTTTATGTATACTCCCCAAAAGAAAGCGCACGATTAAGCTATGTATGCGATTTTATTTTCAAGCATGAACTAAACATCAATTATGTTCTTGTCTCTCATAGGAATGATGTGTCAAAAGAATGCAAAGCATGTATCAATTATTCAGATGAGATAATGGATGGGGCCTTTCATATATGGCCAAATTCTTTGATGTTTGAAACTGGCGTTCGTGAAAATTTTAAGCCCGAAAGTTTCGAGCTGAATGGCAATTGGCATGTATTCAGGTCTGCAGCCTCTGATGACCTCGGATACGATCTATTCGCATCGGTTGTCTACTTCATTTCAATGTACCAGGAATGGCTGAGTTACAAACCGGATTTACATGGAAGATTTGAGTTAAAGGAAATCATTCAATACAAGCACCAACATCATCTTCG
>DAISHL010000446.1:0-2265 GCA_036822555.1 Bacteroidota bacterium
TGGCAGCAACTTTCAACGATCATCAGGGAAAAAGTAAAAAAATCAGAAGTGTATTTTCCGCTTATTGCAGGCTTATCATCGTTTGCTCTGCTGTATCTGCTTTTAAAAATGCTGTTTCCAACATACACGAATTATCCCACATTATTTGAGACCAATGAATTATGGCTGACCATCAATGACCATATTTCATACAACTATGATAAGCTTTACATGTTCTTCCGTTCCTATGAGACGAAGAACTTTTTTTACATTGGTGTACTATCCTCTTGCTCACTAATTGTATTCAGCTTTCTTGGATTTATAAGGTATTTCAAATATCAACGTTTTTCGCCTGTTGTGATGTACATGGCCGCTTACCTTTTCATAGTATTAACCTTTAAACTGGGCGATGCAGGATTGAGGTTTCTGTTTCCTGTATTACCACTGATCTTCTTATTTGCAATCATTGGATTGTCGCATACCTTAAGGTCATTCGAGCTTAATCACCGGATCTTACCATTGCTCTTCGGAAGCTTGATCCTTTATTCTTATTACGAAGAAACATTAAAGATCAATGACCGTGTAAATGAGGTGTATGAAGGTCCGGATAAGCCGCAAGGCAAAGAAATGTTCGCTTACATTCAAGATCATTTAACTACTAACGATGTTGTTCATTTTGATAAACCAAGAGCGCTTGCCTTGTACACTCAGGTAAAAAGCTTTGCCATGAATCCATATACAGATACTTTTGACCCCAAGTCGGAACTCAACAAATTCAAGGCATCTTTTTTACTGACCAACGACATTCTTACCGACCCAAAGATCAGAAACTTTGCACAAACTGATACTTCATACTGCAGATTGATCTGTAGCATTAACGAATACAGACTTTATAAATTAAACAGATAGTTGTTTTGTAAACTCATACAAGGCTACCGAAACACTATTCACAACATTCATGGAGGAATTGGAGCCATACATTTGAATGTGTACCGACTGATCGCATAAACCTAACAAATTGTTACCTACACCGGTTCGCTCTGCACCAACAATAACAAACAATTTATCGGATGGCTGTAACTTTATCTCAGATATTGGTTTGCTTGTGGATGTGATCTCAAGAGCCAGGACCTTATACCCTTGACGCTTGTATTCCTGAACATGTTGTATTGGTTCTTCATAAATCTGGTGATCGACCTTTTCTATAGTATGTCTGGAGATGCGCTTCACTAACTTATCCTCAGCTTTAGGACTATGTTGATGCAGAAAGAGTTTCTGAACTCCAAATGCTTCTGCAACCCTAAACAACATACCGATATTTTCAGGCGTTCGAATGGCTTCGCAAAGAATAACTATAGGAAATTCTTTTTTAGGGAATATATGTTGGTGATGCTGGAGTTGCATGGAATAAAAAAGGTCATGTTGCACATGACCTTTCAAAATTATTGAATCTAATTCAGATTAGGCATCGATCTTAGCGTATTTTGCATTCTTTTCAATGAAGTCACGGCGTGGTGGAACCTCATCACCCATCAACATACTGAACACACGGTCTGCTTCAGCAGCACTGTCAATGGATACTTTTCGCAAGGTACGAGACTCCGGATTCAAGGTTGTTTCCCACAACTGTTCCGCATTCATCTCTCCCAAACCTTTATAACGCTGAACGTTCACAGAATCTGCCTTTTCGCCACCCATTTCCTTGATCGCCAGATCTCGTTGTTCTTCATTCCAGCAATAACGTTGATCTTTACCTTTCTTAACCAAATAAAGCGGAGGAGAAGCAATATAAACATGCCCGTTCTCAACCAGCTCTTTCATATGGCGGAAGAAGAATGTAAGGATCAGTGTAGTGATATGTGATCCGTCAACGTCGGCATCACACATGATGATGATCTTATGGTAACGAAGTTTTTCAAGGTTAAGCGCACGTTCATCTTCTTTAGTACCTCTGAACACCCCAAGCGCAGTGAAAATATTCTTGATCTCCTCATTCTCGTAGATCTTGTATTCCAATGCTTTTTCAACGTTCAGGATCTTTCCTCTCAAAGGCAGAATCGCCTGATATTCACGGTTACGCCCTTGCTTTGCTGTACCACCTGCAGAATCACCCTCTACAAGAAATAATTCACATGCTTCAGGATCGCCGCTTGCACAATCGGCAAGTTTACCAGGTAAACCAGATCCGGTCATCACATTTTTACGTTGCACCATTTCACGCGCTTTACGTGCGGCATGACGTGTCGTAGCTGCAAGGATCACTTTATCAACGATCGCACGAGCTTG
>DAISHL010000447.1:0-2265 GCA_036822555.1 Bacteroidota bacterium
TCAATTCCACACGCGCCATCAGAGCAAGTTTGCCACTTCTATAATTTCTTGGTCTCCCCTACCTCCTTTTCTGGTATGTGCCGTGTGTTTCAATGCAACCCACCCCCGCCAAAATAAATCGCTAAAGGATTTATTGCTATTACCTTCCTGTCTGGAAAGGCTTTCTGAATTACTTGGTATGCGCGGTTATCTTTCTCTTTGACTGCCTCTGGTAAGCCTTCCTCCCAGTAGGAAGCCAGCAGCACTATACCATTTGCGATTGTAAAATTGCAATAGCTCAAAGCCGGCAAAAATTTCATATCAGAAACCTTCGGGAAGCTGGAACCATCAAGCAGTGTATTGACCTTGAGTAACTTCTTAAGGGTATTTAGTTGATCGACCATTTTGAGATTTTCACTTGCATTATAAAACTGCGGTTCGGGTACAGGTATTCTTAAGATTTTATAAGGATTTCCGTTTATATCGGTTTCATTTTTCAAAATATTGTAAGACGCGTCTAATCTTTTTTTGTTTACTCTGTGAAGATGACTCTTAAGTGCTTCTTCCTCTGTAATTTCCGCTAACAAGATGGTATTGGCATCGACAAAACGACAGAATTCATCAATATGGCCATTCGCAGATGCACTTCTTAATGCAACTCGATTTCCATTCTCATCTTCTAATAAATCTTTGAATATATGTTCGTCATCGTAAGTTGGGTAGGGCAGCCATATAATTTTCTGAAGTTTAAAAAGTTTTTTATATGCACTATCTAAGGCTTCTTTTGAATAACCTGGGTTTCTTTTCAATTCAGTTTGTTCAACGAGCATTAATACTCCTGCGCCATTAAACTCTTTTGCTCCACCCTCACTCACAATTTTTGATGTTGCATAGGTTTTAATGCCTAGTTCGCCAGCTATCTGTTTATCATATTTTCTTAGCGGATTATTGAGGTGATTTTGCACAAAACTATTTCCCTCTAAATAGCCATAGAACGACCAATTCATGTCAATTACTGACAATTGATTCAGTGTATCATACATCCATTCAGGGCTATAATCTCTTGGATAATTACCCAACGAAAAATTGAAAGTCGCATTCCTAAAAATGATATGGTTTAGCGGTACCTTTTTAGCCGATAGAATGGAGATGATGTGTTTTTTGTGCCTGTTATCTTTAACATTTATGATTAAGGTATTATTAGCCTCCTTAAGACCTTTCACCATTTTAAGGTGTACGCTGTCGACCGAACATCTTTTTGACAAATCACCTTCAAACCAAGTGATTATTGTAGCATGTTGTGGCTCCCATTCTGCTGGCACTCTTTGTGCATTTGAACTTGCAGAGATTATGCAGAAAGCTAGAGGAAAGAATAAAATTTGTAGTTTCATTTCTTGTAATTAATTAGTTTAGAAGTAACCTCCATCAGCCACAATACCTGCTACTCGCGTTTCATGCCGTGCTGGCAGCACCGCTGTGCAACAGCCCAAAACCGAATTTGTAAAGAGGGTTTGGTGTGTCAAATCAAACATCGGCACGTTGTTCATGAACCATTTTCATTGAAAAAGGCAGCTCATCCACAGCTACTATAAAGTTTGAACCAAAAACATTTGTATCCATCATGGGTAGTGCTAAAGTTTAAGTACTCTGTTTTGTAGCTAGTTTTGTGCGCTTTATTATTAAACACAACTTTAGTGCAGGCAGTACTATTGGGTTTGAAGTATCTAACCCAAGTGGCAAAATGCGTGACTCAACTGTAATTTAAGTTAACTGACAGGGTTAAGGCAACGGCAGGTCAAAAATGCATTTATTGTTATTCGGAGTCTTTGGCTGAAACTATGTATGAATATACTCCATCGGGTGGGCGGCTAGGTACAACTTCATGTTCATTCCTGTCGCAGAGTGCAAGGCAAGACGCTTACGGAGAAATAGGGAATGCAAAAACAACCCGACTGTCAGATTAAGTCTCAATAATTAAACTTCTAAGGATTACCAATCTACTTTTTTTCAATCTTGGCCAATAAGGACATGGCAACTAAACTTTTCTTAAAAACGGAACTCATTTATTCAAGAATTTTTTCTAAACCACCCCCTGCGCTTGCATGGCTTTCGCCACTTTCAAAAAGCCGGCAATGTTAGCGCCCACCATGTAGTTGCCGGGCTTGCCATATTCTTTGGCGGCAGCAAGCGCGGTGTCGTGAATGCCTTTCATGATGTTCACCAGTTTTGCATCTACTTCTTCGCGCGTCCAGTTCGATCCCATAAAGTTTTGCGTCATCTCTAAAC
>DAISHL010000448.1:0-2261 GCA_036822555.1 Bacteroidota bacterium
CCGGGTGCACTTGTAAGATTTACAAATTCTGTCTTATCACCAAGTCATGCTGAGGTTTCACTGAAATCAGCGATCGGATTCGGATATTCTGTTACCGGGTAAGTGGCGTGAGCGATGCAATTGAAGTTTGAGATCGCTGTAAGTTTGCAGATGAATGTTCCTGCATACGGATACACATGAGAGGCATTGATAGAAGTGGTATCATCGTTACTACCATTGTTCTCAAAATCCCATTTCCATTTTGAAATGTAACCACTGCCTATTAATGTGGCATTGCTGAATTGTGTAGTTTGATTCAAACAGGCATTGTTGGCCGTAAAGTTTACCTGAGGTAAGGCATAAACGCTGAGTGTTTGACTGGCTGTAGATGAACAATTGTAATTCGAATAAGCGATCAAAGACACAACATAATTGCCGGGAGTATTATATGCGTAAGAAGGTGTTGCATTTGTTGAAATGGCATTGTTTCCAAAATTCCAGAAGAATGTGGTCAATGATCCGTCTGCAACTGAAGAGGTGTTCAGCACCTGAATTTGTGTGTTGGCACAGGCGTTAGCAATACTAAAATTGATCACCGGTAAGCTATACACTTGAACTGTTTTAGTGATAGAGGCAACACAGTTATAATTGGTAATTGAAGTTAATTGTACATTATAGATGCCCGAAGCTGGGAAAGCATAGGTGGTTTGTGTTGCTGTGCTGGTATTAAAGCCATTGAAATTCCAGATATAATTGGTGATATTGCCGGAGGCACTTGTACTCAGGTTAGTAAAACTGTTAGACTGACCACTGCAAACGGCATTTGCAGTGAAGTTGCTGCTTGGCAAGGCATGAACCATGAAGGTTTGAGAACCAACACCCACGCATCCTTGATTACTTGTTACACTGAGTGTGGCTGTATGCACACCTGCGGTAGTGAAGAATGTGGATGGGTTTTGCATGGTAGTGTTAAAGCCGTTGTCAAAACTCCATTGCCATTGATTGATATTGCCGGGGGTAATTGTGCTGTTGTCGGTAAATGTTCCGGTTGCATTCAAACATATCACCGGTGCACTGAATGCGGCAGCGGGAGGAGGATTGATCGTGATCACATTAAAGGTTGTATCATAGCATCCTTTAGAAGAGCCTACGATCAGGCTTACAGTATAAGTACCTTGCACACTATAGCTATGTGATGGGTTCTGTAATGAGGATGTTGTATTGTCGCCGAAATTCCATTGGTATGTGGTAAGTGAACCGGATGACATGCTGGAGGTATTGTTGAAGTTCACGGTTAAGTTGCAGGAATTATTGCTGTTACCAATATTGAAATTGGCATTTGGAGTTGGGTGATTAAAAACAGGATAGGAAAAGGTTGGTCCCTGGCAATTGGTAACCATGGTGGTTTGAACCGCATAATTACCAGGGGTGTTAACGGTAACGCACTGCGAGGTAAGGCCATTCACCGAGCCGCCGCTCCAAAGGTAAGAGCCAAATCCTGGAGGTGCACAAAGTGTTTTTGATTGTCCCACACAAATGGTATCTGCCATGGTAGATTGAAAAGCAGCACAGTTGCCATCGATGTATGCATAACCGAAATGCCCACCCAAAGCACAGTCATACGTTGTAAAGCGAATGGTCACATTTTGGCCGATGTAGCTTGTAAGATCAACAACAACATTGGTCCACGGTTTAAATACCACGCCATTGGCAGCAGATTGAAATCCGGGTATATTCTGACCTGCCGAAACATTATAATAGGTACATGGGATCGCATTGTTAAGCGTGTCGAACATTTCTACAACAAAGGCGGGTTGCTCGCTGGCAATATGTCCGGGGTCCTGGAAGACCACCGCATACTTATAGGTGAAATTGGCGTTGGCAGAAGTAACAAAAAAGGTTTGTTCTATTCTGTCTGCCTGTCCGCCTGTAGCGCTGTTGCCTAGTCGTAATGAGAAATTACCGCCTGGTGCAGTAACCGGAAAGCCAGCAATAGGATCAAGCGCAACGGCATTAACACCTACAATGGTTTGTTGTCCACCGGCATTTTGGCAACATCCCAAAGGATTGAAGATCGGATGAAAACCTGAAGTAAGGGTCCATCCTTGTGTATTGCCGGTCTCAAAATCGATGTTGTTGCAGCCTCCTGCTAAGAGCGGATTGCTGTTTGCCTGAATAGGCGGAAGTGGGTTAGTGGGCTGTGGAGTAGAGGAATTATGCAGCGCCTCAGCTTTTTTTGTAGCTAGAAATTCTTGCTTTTCAGCTAGGCTAAGTTGGAGTTT
>DAISHL010000449.1:0-2249 GCA_036822555.1 Bacteroidota bacterium
GACTAATTGTAGCTTCGGTTTAAATATTAGGTAAATTAAAGGACATTCAATAAATAGATTGACGTATTTTTAATCCTGTTTCTTCTTTTTCACCATGGTCAATATTGTGGCAATACCAACTGTTTGTCCTGCCTGATCAATTGCATCGTATTTTTCAAGAACATCCTTTGAGCTGGCATCATAGATGTCTACTACCCATTTAACAATACCCACCTTCACTTCTGAACCGTTGGCTGCTGTTAATGGCTTGTCATTCTCTATTTTCTCTTTGCATGTGAATTTTACACCAATGGTCATACCAGGGTAAATAGGTCGTGTAAATCGACATTCATCGATACCATAATTCAATAAAACCGGACCCTTCGGTGGATCCACAAACAACCCTGCAGCTTTTGATAAAATGAAATATCCGTGTGCCACAGTACGCTTGAATATTGTTCCTTCGAGTGAATCTGGCTGTAAGTGCGCATAGAACTTATCTCCGGTAAGATTTGCAAAGTTCACAAGATCATCTTCGCTTACCGTATGAGTAGGGGTAATGGTGGTTTCTCCAACCTCCAGATCTTCGAAATACTGGCGGAAAGGATGAACATCTTTGATGATCTGTTTTGCACCTACCTGGTAACTATTCAAAATGGATGTGATCATGGAAGGCGATCCCTGAATGGCTGTGCGTTGCAAATAATGGAATACGCCACGTTTGCCGCCCATTTCTTCACCGCCTCCGGCTCTTCCCGGACCACCATGCACAAGCATAGGCATTGGAGAACCATGTCCGGTACTCTCCTTGGCACATTCGTTATTCAGAACTAAAATACGTCCGTGCATACATGCAGCACCAATCACATACATTCGGGCAATAGAATCGCTAGCCGTAACTATCGAACTCACTAATGAACCTTTTCCTAACTTACTCAATTCAATGGCCTCATCAATGGTTTTGTATGGCATGATGGTACTAACCGGACCAAAGGCTTCAACGTTATGGCAATCGGTATTCACAAAAGGTTTATCATTTAAGAAAATGATCGGAGGCATAAAACAGCCTTTTGATTTATCCGCACCTTTTACTTCAAAATTCTCAAAATCACCTATGATGATCTTTTGTGTTTTACTTAACAACTCCACTTTTTCACGCACTTCGAGCAATTGTGACTTACCGGCAAGCGAGCCCATTTTAACACCTTCTACGTTAGGATCACCGATCACTGTCTGGGCCAAACGTTTGCCTAAGGCGATCTGAACATCTTCGATCATGTTCTCAGGAACAATGATACGGCGAACAGCGGTACATTTCTGTCCGGCCTTTGTTGTGATCTCACGCGAAACCTCTTTAATGAAAATATCAAATTCAGGCATAGAAGGCGTAACATCGCTTCCTAATACACAACAATTCAAGGAATCGGCTTCCATATTGAAATGAACTGATTCTTCGAGCAAGCGAGGGTGTGATTTCAGCATTTTGCCGGTTGAGGCAGATCCTGTAAAGGTTACCACATCCTGATTGATGACATGATCTAAAATTCCGTTGGCACTTCCACAGATCAATTGCAAAGCACCTTCAGGTACAATGCCACTGGCAATAATTTCTTTTACCACAGCCTCGGTGAGGTAGGAGGTAAGGGTTGCAGGCTTCACAATGGCAGGCACACCGGCAAACCAGTTCACTGCAATTTTCTCTAGCATACCCCAAACAGGGAAATTAAATGCATTGATATGGATGGCCACACCTTCCTTTGGCACACAAATATGATGACCAATGAACGTATTGTTCTTTGATAAACGGGCTACATCTCCTTCGTAGCAATAGGTTTCGTTAGGAAATTGACGACGTAACGAGGCGTAACTGAATAAATTTCCTATACCACCTTCAATGTCCACCCAGCTGTCGATCTTAGTTGCGCCGGTAGCCCAGCTGATCTTATAGAAAATATCTTTTTTGCTTAATAGGTGAGTGTCCAAGGACTTTAGCATCATGCCACGCTCATGAAAGGTCATTTTGCGGAGTTTTGGTCCGCCCACTTTGCGCGCATAATCCAGCATTTGTCCAAAATCCAAACCTTTACTGGATGCGGTTGCGATGACATCGCCATTGATGGCATTAAATAATTCTTGTCCTTTATCGGTGCCTGCTACCCATTGTCCGCAAGCGTAATTCTTTAGTGAGTTCATATGATATTTAAATTGAATAAACGAGCTAATGGTCATAAATATAACAATAACAAACTGATTTTTTTTGATTGGTTATT
>DAISHL010000450.1:0-2247 GCA_036822555.1 Bacteroidota bacterium
AATTTTTGTATTTTTTATTTAGTGAATTTATAACTATACTTGTCCCATAATTCGCTGTTTGCCTTTTCCGGCAAATATCAATCAAACAAAAAAATCAAAATCTCTAAAAATAAGCGCACAATTTATGTTTGAAGTAATGGATTAAAGCGGGCGAAGTTTGCCTGAATTAAAGCAAATTGCTAAAGGATTTGGCATTGATGTAAAAGATCTTACCAAGCCCGATATCATATTGAAAATTGTTGATGCGCAGGCTTCAAACCCAAAACTAGCTGAAGAAATGGCCGCTAAACAAAAAAAGGATGGTGATCCAAAAACACAAAAGGAAAAAAGACCTCGCAAGGTAAAACTTGACCCTATCGTAGAAGATACTGTGAACGATACATTACCTGCAGAATCTACAGAAAGTGAAGTTCCTGTTCAGGAAACCATTAATCCAGCCATTGGAGCTGCCACTGAAGAGTCAGCTGTTTCGGGCGACTCTGCGGAGACCTTGGGAATGCCGGAACCGGAGATCCCGCAGGAAGAGATCAAAAAACCGGAGAAGGTATATTACAATTTTGACAACATTGTTTTTGCAACCGGTGTATTAGAGATCATGCCTGATGGTTATTGTTTTTAAAGAAGTCCGGAGTACAATTATCACAATTCACCTGACGATGTATACGTTTCTCAGTCGCAGATCAAGCTGTTCGGATTAAGAACCGGTGATGTTGTTACAGGAGGTGTTCGCCCGCCAAAAGAAGGCGAAAAATATTTCCCTTTGATTAAGGTAGACAGGATCAACGGCCGAGAACCTTCTTATGTGCGCGACCGTGTGATGTTTGAATACCTTACTCCTTTATTCCCTTACGAAAAGATCAAACTTACTGGGCACCCTCAGGAGAATATGAGTGTGCGCGTGATGGATATGTTTGCGCCTATAGGTAAAGGACAGCGTGGATTGATCGTTGCACAGCCAAAAACCGGTAAGACCGTATTATTGAAAGATATTGCGAATGCCATTGCATATAACCATCCTGAGATCTATTTGATCATATTATTGATCGATGAGCGTCCGGAAGAGGTTACAGACATGGCACGCAGTGTGAAAGCAGAAGTTGTTTCCTCAACATTTGATGAACCGGCAGAAAAACACGTAAAACTGGCGAACATTGTTTTAGAGAAAGCAAAACGTATGGTAGAGTGTGGTCATGATGTGGTGATCTTGCTTGACAGTATCACTCGTATGGCACGTGCGTATAATACCGTATCGCCTGCAAGTGGAAAAGTATTGACAGGTGGTGTGGATGCGAATGCACTTCATAAACCGAAACGATTCTTTGGTGCTGCCCGTAAGATAGAGAACGGAGGGTCATTGACCATCATTGCAACTGCCTTAACAGAAACAGGAAGTAAAATGGATGAAGTGATCTTTGAAGAATTCAAGGGTACCGGTAACATGGAATTGCAGTTGGATAGAAAATTGGCGAACCGCCGTATCTACCCGGCTATAGATCTTTTGGCGTCTTCTACACGAAGAGATGATCTGTTGCTTGAAAAAGATATGTTGAGCAGATTGTGGATCCTGAGAAAACACTTAGGTGACATGAATCCTCAGGAAGCCATGGAGTTCTTGTTGGATAGGTTAAGAAGAACCCAGACCAATGAAGAATTCTTAATAAGTATGAACGGATAATCACATGAACAAAAAAGCTCTGACCATAGCCTTCATTTATACCATTTTGGTGATCGTATACAAACTCATCATTTGGCAAGGGGGCTATACATTCACCAATTTCGGATTTAAATATTCGCACATCATCTCTGTATTATCAATTATCCCATTTTTAATTATTGCGATCAAGTGGGTTAGAGATAAAGAGCAGGGAGGTATCATCAGCGGAAGAGATGCGATGCGCATGGCACTTATCGTTGTTGGTATTTCAGCGATCGTACTGTCGGTTTACAATTATTTTGAGTTCAAGTTCAGTATGGATTCGTATGTTGATTACTACAAAAGTGAACAATACATGAGTTATTTGATCAAAGATCCCAAAGCCAAAGAACTGGGTTACGACAAGATCATTGAGTTCCAGATCTCCCAGTTATCACCATTCAAAGCCACTACCGGAAAACTTTTCCCATTTTTATTGCTCTCACTCAGCGCATCATTCATATGCGCCGTGTTCTTGAAAAAAAATCCCGCCAGATAAGCTGGATTTTTTTTTAGTCATTTACCTTAGATAGTGGGTTGAACAAGTTGTTTGC
>DAISHL010000451.1:0-2247 GCA_036822555.1 Bacteroidota bacterium
ACCATGGTGTAGATCGGGAAAAAACGGGTAAATGTGGCTCCTCTGTTGATCAACGAAACACCTGAAGGTACTTCATATACAGGCACATTCCACAATTGCTGGTAATACACTTCTGTTTTAATACGCAGGTATTTTGAAGGGAATATATCATATCCTAACACCACATGCTGACTTTTTGAAAAATCAAGGTCTTTATTGGTCGTTTTTCTTTCTGTATTTGCAACTACAGTTCCATTCTCAATGATGCTGTCAGGGATCGCATAATAGATATAGGTTGGTTGCATCTGGCTGTGTAAACCATATGCCAGACTAATGCTTTGATTGTTGCGTACGTCATACTTCAAACTGGCCCTTGGCTCCACTGCTATCTTATTATTCAAGGTAAGGTATTGTGTGAATAATCCGGCATTGAAGGTTAGCTTATCGCTGAATTTGAACACATAGGCAAAATAAGGCTGTATCAGCTGGAAATTTGTACGCACTTCTTCACTGTTCTTAATAGGCTTGTTAGTGATCTCCGTTGGTATGGTATCATAAAGTGAATTGATCTTGATCATATCATAGAAGTCGATCCTGATGTCATTCACAAAGAAACCGGTCTTAAAGCTATTACGTGAATTGATCTTATGCTTAATGAACCATGATAATGTTGATTTGTACTCGTTGAAATTATAGTCGAGGATGGTTGGAAGCGTGTCTTTTGGTTTAAAATTCGGATAACGTACAACTTGCATGTGAATGGAATTTACACCCTGTCCGCTATAGGCTAGTGTAGTTCTCATGAGAGTTTTGGAATTGAAGGAATATGTGTGCCCCAAGATACCTACCCCCATATTGGTTCGGAAATACTGATCACGGTTTTGGTCTCCATACAATTCTTTAGGTCGAACTGTATCTTTACTTAAAATAATATCAATGGAACTTAACCCACCGATGCCACTGAATGTGAACACACCTGCTTTTTTGGTTGGGAAATTCAAGCGGAAACCAAGATCCTGGTATGCAGGCACTGCACTTGTTCCTAATTTAAAATTAACGGTGGAGAACAATTTTAATGTAGAGTATCTGTAGGCTACCAAATAACTTGCGCCAGACTCCTTATTCAATGGGCCTTCCATAGCCAATTCAGTCCCTAAAAACCCAAGCTGAAAGGTGCGCTCGTGGTTTTCATTATTTCCATTTCGCATTTTCAGATCGAACACAGCCCCCAAGGCATTGCCATAGTTTGCCGGAAATGCTCCCATATAAAAATCACTGTTGGCAAGGTATTTATTATTGATCAAGCTCTGAGGACCACCGGCAGAACCGGCTACTGCAAAATGGTTTGGATTTGGGATGTCCACTTCTTCCAAACGCCATAATAGTCCGGACGGGCTATTGCCTCTCACCACAATGTCATTACGTGAATCATTATTCCCCTGAACACCTGCAAAATTTTGGGCTGCACGGGCAGGATCCTGTCTAGAACCAGGATAGCGTTCAGTTTCTTCGAGATCAAAAGATTTGACATTAATGGACTGCATGGTAAGCACATCATTGTTCTGTTGAGAGGCATTAATTTCCACTTCAGATAATTCTGTAGTACTTTCATCCATTTCTACCTCCAGGTAAAACTCCTTACCGGAAGTAATGATCTGATCCGTTAATACCCTTGTCTTATACCCCATCATTGTTAAGATTATGGTCTGACGTCCAATTGGCACACCGGTTATCTTGTATGACCCATTGGCATCTGTTGACGCAGCAAGTTTTCCGGAGGCATCACCTTTGATCTTAACGATAACACCCGGAAGCCCTATCCCTGTGGCTTTATCCAGTACTTTGCCCTTTACGGTTTGCGTTATCTGCGAAAATGCTGTTGTGATGCTTAAAAATAAAGTCATCACAAATAATTTGAACCTTAAACTCTTCATAATAGTGATTAAAGATATCATTTTTAGTGAATTGTAGAAAAATTGAAAGTAGATGTGTTTGTAATTAAACCCTGATACCTATCACAAGGATGTCATCCACCTGCTCATTGGCTCCTTTCCATTGGATAAGATTTTGATGCAACAGCTCTTTGATGGAGTTTAAAGGCAGTTTATGATTATCAAGAATTAATTTCTCAATAGCTTTATACTTATGTTTCTTATTTTCAGGTCCACCAAATTGATCTGCATAACCATAGGTTTACATCAATACCTGTTCTCCATCTTTAATTTGTATTTTATTATGTGTAAAATCAACCTGCTCACCTTAATATTT
>DAISHL010000452.1:0-2245 GCA_036822555.1 Bacteroidota bacterium
GCGAAGGTTATAATGATAAACACGAATTCTTTTGGCAAGTAGGATTCAATGGGTTTGTGATGTGAGCCGAAGGACCTTTGAATAAAAAGAGAAACGCCGCCTATATGGTGAATTACAGGTATTCAACACTTTCGGTTTGCAAGGCACTGAACATTGATTTTGGAACAGGTGCTGCTGTGCCCCAATACCAAGATCTTACCTTCAAAACAGATTTTAAGACCGACAAGGCCGGTAAGTTTTCGTTCTGGGGAATTGGAGGACTTAGTTATGTAGCATTACTTGAGAAAGATAAAAAGGCTGGGCAGGACCTCTACGGATATAGTGCAAGAGATACATACTTTCGTTCAGACGTTGGTGTTACCGGATTATCTCATACCTACCTCTTTAAGAATAATGCGTATATAAGATCGACTGTAGGAGCAAGCATTCAATACAATAACATCATAGCCGACAGAATAGATACTGCATTTAAGACCTTTGAAAATAAAAAGCCCGAATACCGGAATACAACCCGAAACATCATATATTCTGCAAATAGTGTATATAATAAAAAGATCAATAGCAGGAATTTCATGAATGTGGGAGTCTTTTATGATTTCTATAACACTTTGCTGGTTGACAGTATTGATAATATGTTTGGTGTAAACACCTTTGAAACACTTCGTGATTACAAAGGAAACTCTTCCATGGTACGTTCATTCGTTCAATGGCAACACAAATTCAATAATGATCTCACCTTAAATTCTGGATTAAGTAGCCAGTATTTCTTTCTGAATTCAAAATATTCGATTGAGCCCCGTTTAGGATTGAGATATGCGATGGGATCAAAACAAAGTTTAAGTATTGGTGGTGGTATGCACAGCCAGTTGCAGCCAATGTATGTATATTTTGCAAGTAAAACCAATACAGTTACCTGGGAAAGAATTGAGACCAATAAGGAATTGGATTTTACCAGAGCCATTCACGCGGTGCTTGCTTATGATAATAGCTTCACTGCAAATTTCAGACTAAAGACCGAGTTCTATTACCAATATATCTATAGCGCTCCGGTGCATACGTTTTCAAGTGCATTTTCGGTTCTCAACTTGGGAGCTGAGTTTAATAGTCCGAATATGGTAGACCTTGAAAGTAAGGGAGAAGGGTATAATTATGGAATGGAACTTACTCTTGAAAAGTTCTATAGCAAGGGCTATTATTTTTTGCTCACCTCTAGTTTATTCGAGAGTAAATACAAGGCAAGTGATGGTAAATTAAGAAATACCGCGTTTAATGGGAATTATGTCTTCAATGCACTTGGCGGAAAGGAATTTAAATTAGGAGAAAGAGCAGTATTGTCATTGGACATCAGAGCAACCTATGCCGGAGGCAAGCGCTATGTGCCAATAGACCTGGCGGCAAGTATTGCGGTGGGTGATGAGGTACGTGACTGGACGCAAGCCTATGTGAAGAAGTATCCTGATTATTTCAGGATGGATGTAAAGCCAGGATTCAAGCTAAATACAAAGCGCCTAACACACGAATGGAGTGTAGATATTCAGAATGTTACGCGTCATGATAATATTTTTCAGGAGACATATGACCTGGTGAGCAAGCGGATAAAAACCGATTACCAATTGAAATTTTTTGTGATCCCGCAATACAGGATCTTGTTTTAAATAAAAAAGCCACCCGTATAGGTGGCTTTAACCGGTCATAATACTGATTATTCAGCAGTTTCCTTTTTAATTTCCTTAATGTTCTTGGCGCTATCGAACATCTTTTGAACTGCTTCTTTACCGAATGGTTTTTCAGCAGCCATAAGATCCTTGATGTTGTATTCTGCGTTGCCAATCTTTTGATTTACGATGAAGTGAAATTCCGAATCAGTAATGGCACTTTCCCAGAAGATGGCAGTTGGTTCTTCAACAATGTACCCTTTAAGTTTATTTACCTCGTCTTCCTTCAGATCTTTCTTTTTAAGTTCAATGTCTTCGCTTTGTTCTGAAATGGCAATGGCAAAGTTGTTTCCAACTGTAATTTCTAATGCGCCATAAGATTGCTCTACAATTGATAGTTTGTTTTGCACTGTGTCAGGAATAAATACAGCAAACGGCTTTCCGTATTTGTTTAGATCAAGAACATTCATGCCTTCAGGGGCAACAATAGGCTCTTGTTTTGGTTTGTTGTCGCATGATGTATTCATCATCAGGGCTGCAACGCCAATAGCCAGAATAAATATTTTTTTCATGTTTAGGTTGTTTTGATT
>DAISHL010000453.1:0-2241 GCA_036822555.1 Bacteroidota bacterium
AGTTTTTTCAAGAATGGGAAAAAGTCGGCGTAGTTCACAATCTGAGCCTTTGTTTCGGTTAAAAAGAAATCAGGACTAGGGATATTGTTTCTTTGGTAGAACATTTTTTGAAGTCCCTTGTCTTGTATCAACTCTACAATATGTGGTTGCGGGTACACTTTCTTACCCTCTTTCTCAAGTTTTTTGAGTGCTTCAATGTTTACGTTCTCAATTTCAATAGTGATCAGGTCTTTGTCCTTTCCGAATTTATAAACTGTATCAAAATCGGTTAAACTACCATTGGTAAAGTTCTTTACCAGGTGTTTGCAAGGCGCATTCTTGTCTGGATCAAGAACTGAAATGTTTAGGTTGTAATTAATGGCATTTTGTATCAACATGCGGCCCAGCTGACCCCCGCCTAAAATTCCAATGGATAATTCCTGTATACTTTTTTCGAACATATATGCCATGCAAAGTAACAAAAAATAAAACAATTAATTACCTTTATGTAATGCGAAAACTGCGAATAATAGCCTCTGTGTTTGCTTTGGTTTTAATGAATGGATCATACGCTCAAACGCCTAAGGGGTGTGGCTTTAACTATGCCCAGGAAAAGATAAAAGAGCAATACCCGGCCTATGAAGGAAAACTTAAGGAATTAGAACAACAGATCACAAACACCCAGAATAAACTGGCGGCAACAGATTTTACCATTCCAGTTGTGTTTCATGTGTTGCATCTTGGAGGATCGGAGAATATTTCAGATGCTCAGATTCAGGATGCTGTTTCTATATTGAACACAGATTTTAAAAAGAAGAACCCAGATACCATCAGTATTGTCAATGAATTCAAACCCTTAGCTGCAAATTGCAGGATATCCTTTGTGCTTGCGAGTAAAGATCCGGATGGAAAATGCACGAACGGTATCACAAGGCATTACACGAATAAAACAGATTGGGATGTTGATTTCAATAACTATGTATACACATGGCCAAGCAATCAATATTTGAATGTATATGTTGTAAGAAGTATGCCTAATGCAGCTGGTTATACATTTCTGCCTGGAACTGTTCCGGCCATTGCAGATGCCATTGTGATACTGGATAATTATGTTGGATCCATTGGCACTGGCAGTAGTTTTTTAAGCAGAGCTTTAACTCATGAAGTTGGTCATTGGCTTGGGTTGCCTCATGTATGGGGGAGTACCAATAGTCCGGGAGTGGCTTGCGGAGATGATGGTGTATCAGACACTCCTTTGACAAAAGGCCATAGTTGGTGCAGTTTAGGCAATGCCATTGATTGTACCCCAGGTATCACTGAAAACATTCAGAATTATATGGAGTATGCCTATTGTTCAAATATGTTCACCATTGGTCAGGCAAACGCCATGAATGGAATATTGAATTCTTCAACGGCAGGACGAAATAATGTAGTTAGTAATTCCAATCACGTTGCAACAGGTATTATAAATCCTAATTACAATTGCGCTCCTAAAGCAGAATTTGGAACGGGTATATCCATCATCTGTCAGAATTATTCTGCCACATTTGTTGATCAAAGTTACAATGGGGTAGTGTCCTCTTGGCAATGGAGTTCTCCGGCGGCCAATGGTATTTCCACTGCACAAATGGGCGTTCTAACATTTACCGCATCAGGTTTGCAACCGGTACAATTAAAGGTGGGCAATGGGTTTGGATCTGATTCAACCATTAAATTGAATTACATCACTGTATTATCCTATAACGGAACTACTGTAAATGTGACGGAAGGGTTTGACGGAGGTTCATTCCCTAACGATCGCTGGATAGCAACACAGCCTCAGTATGGCAGTAGTTTTGTTCAAACAACCAATGCCTTTGTTTCAGGGAATAAAAGTATGTATGTGAACAACTACCTCGATAATCCGAATGAGCCGGTATCGCTTATCAGTCCTCGCTATGACCTTTCAAATGTTACGGGCGCACAATTAACGTTCAAATATGCATATGCGCAACAAAGTAATAACCAAGACAAGCTTAGGGTATTCGTAAGCGATGATTGTGGGAGTAGCTGGTCTGTTGTAAAAACAAAAACCGGTACAGCGTTAAGTACAGCGCCTTCTTTGAATGGCAGTGCTTTTGTACCTTCTAATACACAGTGGAATACAGAGGTTGTTGCTTTGGGGTCCTATGAAGGTCAGAGTAATGTTTATGTTAAATTTGAATTTAAGCCAGATGCCAATGGCCCCGGAAATAACTTTTTTCTGGAAGATGTGAATTTAAC
>DAISHL010000454.1:0-2238 GCA_036822555.1 Bacteroidota bacterium
TTTAGAGTGATCATGTAATTCCTTTCTTATGATATCTAATTATAACATCATTTGATTTTTTTGTCAACTGTGTTTTTTTCTGCTCTAATTTTTTCCAAATTTTCTAAAAGCTTATCGTATTCTTCCTGCGTCAGATTTTGGATCGGAGCATTGTTCATAGGATGGCCTCCAAAAATACTGAAGCTTTCTCTGGTAAAAATGGTAACTGGTTTCCAAAATCTGTGTATAAGGTTGTTTATAACTACAGATCCTGCAATTATCGCCATTAGTCCTAGAATAACCAAAATGCTACTAGATAAAAAAGTTGCTGCTTGTTCCAAATTCATTTTCCTTCTTCCTTGGTTAGTTTACAAATTAAAATAAAATTCTCATAGGCTTTGCATACAGCAGGATTAGTCATTAACTTATCTGCTTCTTCCATCATAGCCTTTACTCCTGCTTCGGCAGCATCTCTAGCACAACCGTGAGTAAACATATAACGAAAGTCTTCAGGAATAGTAGAAATAAATTTTTTCCACTTACGTTGTGTCTCTTCGTCGATTTCTCTATTCACAGGACGTAGTTCCGTAGATTCCTGTATTTTACGACAGATAGCATCTTCAGCTACACGCCCTGCGGCAATCATAGCCGCATATGCTGGATCTATTCTAAACTTTCGACTTGCACCGCCAGGATAGACACTGACCAGATGATCTCCTTGTGGAAAACTATCTAGATATTCGTTGTCATACTCTGATACAGGAACGTATCGCCGCCCGACTTTTTTATAAAAAATAGTTTTCATACTTCAATAATCTTGTTAGGATCCCAACCAGTATCTTCATAACCATCATAACCGCGTGGATTGCAGACAACACGACATTCACCTATCATATAATCAAATGGATGATGGGTATGGCCATGAGTCCATAATTTGATCTGCGGATTGTCTAACATGATATCAGTGAGATCACTGTGATATGCACCGTTCATTATGAATTCACTAGCATACATAGGATGCACACTTTGGTGGCAGGGGCTGTGATGGCCCACTACTACCACTTTTTTATCTTTGTTTTCACTGACAACATGTTTAATATAATCAACAGTCAATTTGTGACGTTCTACTGTGTCTGCAGGTTTGAGCTTACGAAAACCAGCATGGTCGTTAACAGTGGCGCGATAGTCCATCATCATATCGCGAATGGCATGCAGGGTCAACGGATCGAACTTGTTCATGTCAGTCCATAGTGTGCCGCCAACGAATACAACATCGTCAATAACTTTAGTGTCACGCTCTAGAAAGTAGACGTTTTTATGGACCATACAAGCCTCACGCAGTTGTTCGATCCCGTCAAAAAATCTACCATCGCTGTAAAACTCGTGGTTACCTGCTACATAAATCACATGAGGAAATTGGAAACTGCAACGTTTCAAAAAATCACGGAAACGGATTCCATATTCACTTTGAGGTTTATGCACTTTACTAGCGACCATGATGTCACCAGAAAGAATCAGCACATCAGCACCGTTTTCATTTTTGATAAAAATGTCTGCAAATTCTAAATGCAGATCAGACACAATTTGGATTTTCATTACAATCTTTCTGGAAATATACGCATATTATAGCATCACTTTATAATTATGTCAATGACTTAAATACAGCTATAATAGGAGCGAAAAATGGGCGATATCTTCAAACTTATAGGCGATTTGGGTTTTCCTATCGCTGTAGCCTTGGCCGGCGGATACTTTGTATACTTAACAATAAAACTACTGCTTCAAGGAGTTTTGGGCAGCATAAAAGGCATGCAGGGTATAATTATTGCACTAGACAATCGTGTAAAAACCATGAATCACGACGTGGTCCGTATTGATACCATTGTAAGCAATGCTCTCGGTCTTAGACCTGACGTTGACAGAATAGCCCGTGCAGATGGTAAAAATGACGCAAGGAGAGATTAATGTCAAAATCAAAAGGTTCTACATCAACTACACACACTTCGGTCAATAAAAGAACAAGCATCGGTCACGGTAAGCCAAAGACCAGTTCTATGAATAAAACTCAAAGAAAATCTTACAAGAAATACAGAGGTCAAGGCAAGTAATGTTGTATATAGATTATACCTGGGATTGCAGTCCAGAAGGTATCAAACTGGATGAGGAGTTCAACTCTGATAAACTAGGTTGGAAAGGAGGCGATTACTTTAAGTTAATCAATGTCAACGGACGACAATATCTAAAAAAAGTAGATGAATT
>DAISHL010000455.1:0-2236 GCA_036822555.1 Bacteroidota bacterium
GGCGAACAGGTTCTTCTAATGCTTTTTTCACTATAGCAAATCCTGTTTTCTCATCTTCGTTAGAACCTTTTAGTTTTTCCAAGGCATCAACCGAACGAATGTAGGCTACTCCGCCACCTGGAATAATTCCTTCTTCAACAGCAGCTCTTGTAGCGTGTAATGCATCATCAACACGGTCTTTTTTCTCTTTCATTTCTACTTCAGTAGCAGCACCTACATAAAGTACTGCAACGCCACCGGCTAATTTAGCCAAACGCTCCTGCAATTTTTCTTTATCATAATCAGATGTAGTAACTTCTATCTGTGCCTTTATTTGATTCACTCTTGCAGTGATATCAGCTTTTTTACCTGCACCTCCAACAAGTGTTGTATTATCTTTATCAACAGATATTTTTTCTGCTTTTCCTAAAAAAGAAAGCTCAGCATTTTCTAATTTAAAGCCTCTTTCCTCAGAAATAACTGTACCACCTGTAAGAATTGCGATGTCTTCTAACATTGCTTTTCTTCTGTCGCCAAAGCCCGGAGCTTTTACAGCCGCGATCTTTAAGTTGGCACGCAAACGGTTCACAACCAAAGTTTGCAATGCTTCTCCATCAAGATCTTCAGCAATGATCAATAATGGTTTTCCTGTTTGAACAGCCTTTTCGAGAATTGGCAACAACTCCTTCATGGCACTGATCTTTTTCTCATAGATCAAGATGTAAGGGCTGTCTAATACAGTTTCCATCTTATCTACATTGGTGATGAAATACGGAGAGATATATCCTCTGTCGAATTCCATACCTTCCACAACTTCAACAGTTGTTTCAGTTCCTTTAGCCTCTTCAACGGTGATAACACCTTCTTTTTTCACTTTGGCCATCGCTTCTGCGATCAATTTACCAATGGCATTATCGTTATTGGCAGAGATGGTTGCTACCTGCTCAATTTTTTTATTATCATTTCCAACAGGAGTTGATTGTTTCTTAAGATTCTCAACAATGATCGCAACGGCTTTATCGATACCGCGCTTCAGATCCATAGGATTTGCCCCTGCAGCAACGTTCTTTAATCCGCCTGTTACAATTGCCTGTGCCAATACGGTTGCTGTGGTTGTTCCATCACCAGCGATATCAGCGGTTTTAGAAGCCACTTCCTTAAGAAGCTGAGCTCCCATATTTTCTACAGGGTTCGACAATTCAATTTCTTTTGCAACGGTCACACCGTCTTTAGTGATCGCAGGTGATCCGAATTTTTTATCAATAATCACGTTTCTTCCTTTAGGACCAAGGGTTACTTTAACTGCATTTGCTAACTGGTCAACACCACGCTTTAAAGCGTCGCGTGCTTCAATGTTAAATGTGATATCTTTTGCCATGTTTATTTGTGTTTAAAGTTTATTGTTTGTTGTTTCCAGTTTTACTAAAAATTATATTGGCTTTTGGCAACCAGAAACTAATAACCAAAAACCAGAAACTTAATTAAATGATCGCCAAAATATCGCTTTCACGCATGATCAAAAGATCACGACCATCAATTTGCAATTCGGTTCCTGCATATTTTCCATACAAAACGGTGTCACCCACCTTTACGGTCATTGGTTCATCCGGTTTACCATTACCAACGGCCACCACTTTTCCACGTTGAGGTTTTTCTTTTGCAGTATCGGGGATAATGATACCACCCGCAGTCTTTGTTTCTGCCTCAGCAGGTTCAACTAGAACTCTGTCAGCTAGAGGTTTTACACTAATTTTTGCCATATGTTTTGAATTTGGATTAATTTTTTCGCTACGAAGGTAGCAGAATTTGTGCCATTTGTAGATTTTAATGCGAATACCGACATTTTTTCCATTTATTGAGGTCCATTGCTACGTTGTGGCATATTAAAATGACAAGCTGGCATTAACACAATTTTGGTGTGTTTTTACCTTTAATTGATTACATTTACCCTATATTACTTGCGTATGAAACGCTTACTCACTTTGGTTCTTGCAACAGCCTCGCTATTTGTATCGTCACAAAATACATTGGATGCGAATATGCCTGAAAAACTAGCTAGTTTTAGCACGCATACCCTTGAGATCACGATCAATAAGGGGCCTATCTCCAGTTTCTCAAAGTATCAACTTGATGTACCCGACAACGTGACCGTTAAGGAAGGTATAAGTCAGAACGGACATTTCTCTTTTGAAGGGAAATGAGCCAAGCTGGTTTGGGATGAAAGTCCGAAAACCGGGGAATTCATCGTTTCTATGGT
>DAISHL010000456.1:0-2234 GCA_036822555.1 Bacteroidota bacterium
GGTGTTTATCCGTGTGACGACCTGAGCTGGAGGGAGATGAACGGAGGCTTGATTTCAGATGTTCTGCATACTAGTTTCTCCTCACGTTAAACCCAAGAATAAAGCTGACGTTTTCTTCTAAAAAAACATTCCCCATGAGCCAACCAGCGGATTTTGCTTCAACATCCAGAAAAAATCGAAGATGATTGAGATCTAATGAATTTCGAATATTGAACGCTCCGCCAAGGTTAGCTCTGTGATCAGAAAAAGCTTGACTTCCAGGCTGCGTCCAGAGAATTCCCCTGCTGCTAATCATAAGCTTATCTGTAATTTTCTTATCGATTATCGCACCCTCAATACCGAAAAATGACTGATGCAAGTTGTTATAGTTGTGCAATGAAAAGAAATAGTTGTTTGCTGGTGTTTGGTAGAACAAGTCCAGGCTGATGCTATTGCCAAAAGGCGTTAATACGTGTCTTACTGCAAAATTCCCGTAGTAAGCCCCACGTTCATCGGACTTCAGTCTTATTCTTTTAAATCCGAATAGCTGCGGTGAAATAACATTTAACCAGTGTAACTGCCCTTGCCTCTTGAGGTAGCCAATTTCATCGTCATTTAAATCGGTTGTTTTTACATACCGATTAATACCAACACCAGAGGGATGAATGCCTCTTTCTTCGTATGGTCGTTGTGGATTGAACAAAGCTGCAACCCAAGCTGTATAATCTGGCCCGGTGAAATCTCTTGAATCTACGGACAGTTCAACTTCGTTAGCTTGATCAATTAATTCATCGTATTGATTCAGTCCATTTAAATACGATATAGAGTTGAGAGTCGAAAGCCAATACAAAGGGATATTGGGTAAGCCTTGATTGTAATAAAAATTATTTTTCTGCAGTTCTCTGATTTGCGCAAATTCACCTTCCATTCCAGCAACGAGGAGCCTCCTGAAGTCAATGTTGTATTCATCGGATAACATGATCAAATCTTCATCCCTAATCCTGTTCACTGAAACAGTAACATTTCCAAAAGGGAAAGTATTCATTTGGTTGAAGCTATTCACCCCTCTCCTGGTCATGACGGCTCTATGATATTCCTCATGAAGCCAACCATTACCAAAGGGGATGTAGGATGAAAATATACCAAATCCAAGAGCCGCAAGGTTTCTGTATAGCCGTGTCTTAAATCTGCTTTTACTCTTGATGAGCGAATTGATGCCATAATGAGCAGAGGAGTACAAATTATTGGACATGGCAAGAGACTGACTCATACTGGGGTTTTTGTATGAGCTGAAGAAATCTCCTGTAGTTTTATTGGCTAAGTTTTGGTATGGGAAATCAACTAAAGGGAATTCCAATATCAGTTTTGTGGTATCTGTTTCCGTCTGGGCCTTTGCGCTTGGATTAAGAATAAGCAGAGCAATGAAGAACAAGCCGAGATTCGCTACGGAGTACATTTTATTTCTCATAGAATGTCCATTAGTTTCTGAAAACAAGAGCTTTCTTCTCTGCGCAGGGTCTGGCTTACCAAGGATCATCAGGTTATTGTTGTTTTGAACCATCCACGGCAAAGGTTTATGATGTAATGGAGAACTCATGTTTTCCATCCTTGACACAATTGGTTTATCTTTATGCATTATTCTTTATTTGAAAGTGCTTCGATAATATGAGGATTTTAGCATATAAATTGGTTTTATTATAAATTTATTATTCAATAATTGAATGCATATTTTTCAATATTTCTCTATCCCTCATGGATAATTGATCTTTACCCTCCGAACTCATAGTGATTAACACTCTGAATGCTTCAGCCAGTATTTCATCAACACCCAATGAATAGCCGCTAAGTGTTCCTGTTTTTTTATAGATTTCATTTCCAATTTTAGTCTTGGTTAATTCCACAGTTCCGTTTTCATCAACATAATGAAATTGAACCTCTAAGTATCCTATTAAGGTCGAAAAAATGCCAATGAAATTTTTAACCCCAGCATATTTAGGGTATTTACTGACAAGGAGCATGACATAATTACGCGTGATGCCCTTTGCGGTATCCTCTAAAGCAATGGTATAATTCAAATCATAAAAGTCAGGATTGGTAATTCTGGATTGCTCAAGCTCGTCTGGAATGGCAAATTTGTCCGCTCTTTCAAATCCTATCATGGAGTATAATTCTTCTCGCTTTTCAACATTATATCTGGAGTAAATATGAAAGAACTCGTGAACTAATGTTTCCTCCATTTGCCTTTTTATGGATTT
>DAISHL010000457.1:0-2227 GCA_036822555.1 Bacteroidota bacterium
TGCACCAGCCCACAAGTGTGTATGAGTTTTCTGGTTGATGGCAATGATCGATATATCCATTCCATCATTTGTGTTTACCTCGTTATTTCCTTGTCTTAAGGCTTCTTGAACGCCTTTATGCAAAGCATTTAAAATCTCACCCGGATTGGTGATTCCTTTTTCCTGAATGATCTGATGCATTAAATTATGGCCGATCATACTCATAAAAGCTCCCGGAACACCATGTCCAGTGCAATCCACTACTGCAAAGATCTTCCAGCCATCCTTCTCTCCGAACCAATAAAAATCACCTGACACGATGTCTTTTGGTTTATATAAAATAAACGCTTTGTTCAGTCGTGAAAAAATATAATCCTTTGATGGTAAAATAGCTTCCTGAATACGTTTAGCATATTCAATACTGCTTGTGATATCCCTGTTTTTTTCAGCAAGTTCCTTCGTTCTTTCTGCCACCTTGTTTTCCAGGATCTTATTTTCCTTTTTGATCTGGCGTGTTCTTAATTGCGTGAATAGCACTACAGCAGCAGTTCCCAGTATGACCACCAAAATATAGAACCAGGTTGTTTTCCAGAAAGGAGGAACTATGGTTATCACCAATTCATATGGTGTCTCATTCCAGATCCCATCGCTGTTGCTGGCCTTAATCTTAAGCGTATATGTGCCTCCGGGCAATTCAGTATAGGATATATATCGAATATTGCTTGGCTCTGACCAATCGTTATCATACCCTTCCAGTTTATACTTGAACAGATTCTTCTCCGGGTCAATAAAATCTAAAGCAACAACCTCTAACTGAAAATAATTCTCACGCCAGCTTAATTTCAAGTGTTTCTTATAAATAAGGTTAGAGTCAAGGGCAATATCCTTACCTGAACGTTTGAATGACACCACATGCACTTGAGGCACTTTTAAATTATCTTTAATGGTACTTGGCCTGAAAATATTATATCCATTTGGTCCACCAACTAAAATATTGCCATGTACAGAAATGCTTGCTGCACCTAAATTGTGTTCAGTATTTGTAAGACCATCCTTTAAATTGTAATTCTTAAAGAATGGCTTATCACTTTCCGTTGGGTTAAATGCAGTTACCCCTTTGTTGGTACTGATCCAAAACTTGCCCACGCTGTCTTTTAATAGTGAGTAGATAAATCCATTGGCAAGCCCGTCTGACTCATAAAAATTCCTGAATGTTGAACCATCATACCTTGACAATCCATTGCTGGTGCCAAACCATAATTTCCCATTATTATCCTGATTCATGGAATAAACTACATCTGAAGCAATAGAGATATTTTTGTCGGAAGTTCTAACGTGCTTTAATATTTTTACTTTACCCGAAAGTAATGTGTTGACATCAAGTTGGAAGGCGCCGCCACCATCCGATAAGATCCATACATTATTATCCTTATCAAAAAATATAGATGTTAGATTGATATTGGGTAATCCGTCCTTTTCTAATAGATTTTCAATTTTATTATTGCTTAGATCCATAATAAAAAGTCCATCACCATAAGATGCAAACAACAAATGACCTTTTATTTTTGCAATAGATAAAATGGCTGTTCCTTCCTCTGTGAGCCTAAAAGATTGAACTTTATTCGTTGTAATATCATATTTTTTCACCCCAATACCATAAGTTCCAAACCAATAAATACTAGGTGATTCTTGAAAAACACACAAGGCATCATAATTACCAGTTATACTATTCAGATCTTTAAATGAATTTTGACCCTTTGGGAGCATACTCAAACTTTTATCTCCGCTCAACCAAACATTGCCTAGCAAATCTTCGTAGGTTAAAAACAAGTACTTGAACTCATCCAATATGTATCTGAACTGATTGATGAATTTTTGCGAACTCTTAAAGGAAATATTAATGCCTCCAATATATGTTCCTAACCAAATGTTTTCATTTGGATCTTTGAATACCACTCTGATCTTATTATCGTTGATCGAATGCTTATTATCAGGATTCTTTAAGTAAACTGCTGTGTCTTCCGTTAAAAGATTGTATGTAAGAAACCCATTGTTAGTTCCGCAATACGCAATACTTTCATCGATCACAATATCATTAATATAGTTTCTGGCACTGGCGCTATTTGAAAGTTTAAATTTCTTTTGTTTTTCAATTTCAAAACTCGACAGATCAACTTTAAGAACCCCTCCCCCATTGGATGCAAGAAATAATTTTCCTGCATACAAATACATTCTGTTAATGTTCAGT
>DAISHL010000458.1:0-2220 GCA_036822555.1 Bacteroidota bacterium
AATACATGAGGCACTTCTAAGGATGGATGCAGATACAATGGAGTACGATAAGATAAGAGCATATCAATCCTTTGTCAAATTAAAAGAAAATAATTTTGTGGATATCGATAAACAATTATCTTTGGTAATCGATTCCTTACACAAGAAACTATACGTTCGTGAATACTTTACCGAAATTAAAAAAGAAAGCTCAGGACACTTTCAACAAGTGGATAAGGAATCGTGATGCTGAGAAAGGATGTATTTCCTGCGGAGCTCCAATAGATCATGCAGGGCATTACTTCTCATCAGGGCATTGGTCAGCACTTACATTCGATGAACAAAATTGTCATGGTCAATGTTTAAGGTGCAATAACTTTCTACATGGAAACCTGGTCTTTTATCGGATGGGGCTTGTCGCAAGATATGGAGATAAGTTCGTCAAAGAATTGGAGAAAAAGAAGATTCAAAAGGTTAAGAAATGGGAAAGAGTAGAGCTTGAGGATATCATTCAATAGTATAAGTTAAAGTGAACGATTGCTACGAGTATATTGATCAGCTATATCGTAACAAAGAATTGAATAAATTGTTACAGAATATCAGTCCGATTGATTTACAGGATGACTTGAAGCAGGAACTCGCGATTATTCTTTTGAAGTATGATTGTGAGAAATTAAAAAGTATTATTTTTGATGGCAAGTTGATAGGGTTTGTGAATAACATACTTTGGAACTTAGCCACCCAGTCGAACAATGTTTTTATCCGTACCTACCGAAAACATGATATTCATCAGGCTATCGAATATCTGAACTCAATACAAGCAAAGGAACTGAAAGGGGGAGTAGTAGCAGATAGGCATCTTGAAAAGAAAATGTCAAAGAGTGCTAAAGATGCTCATGAGGCTATTATCTTCCGTAAATATGTCGAATGCAGGAACATGACAGAAGTCGCTAAGTACTTCAACATTCCGCATAAGCATGTTTTTATTGTAGTGAGTAAAGTCAAAAAGGAACTCAAAGAAAAGATAAATGAACGGATATAAAGAAACAAAAGATAAACTCATCTACGATATAGATTTCGACTACATCACAGGCATGGCTGAAAGGATGCAGTTAAATCGTGATAAATATCCAGTAGGCAACTGGAAAAAGCCACTTGATGTTGAGGAACTTAAACAGGCTTTATTTAGGCACGTTATTGCCATCATGCAGGATGAATATTCCGATGAGCAGATATACGGACATCTGTATGCAGTAGGATGTAATGCCTTTATGATTATTCAGCAGTTAAAGAATGAAAGAAGTAAATCACTTTTAAATAAAGAACTATGACCGCAGTAGAATTTTTATTAACAGAATTAAGAATAGAAGATTTAGCAAAAGGTGAACAACTTTCTATTGTTTTAGAGATTTGCAAACAAGCCAAAGAAATGGAATACAAACAAAATATGGATGCTATGCAAAAAGGTATGGAATTACAAGAAAAAGAAAATAATCGTATAGGATTTAGAGAACGTAATGGATTGCTACCTTCCCAAACAGAAATATCAGATGAGGAGATAGAGAAAGCAGCATTATACATGGATGATACAAGTAAATATTTTTTTAAATATGGTGCTAAATGGTATAGAGAACAAATAAAAAAAATATAATGAGACTATCAGAATTTTACAATCAATTAGAGCCTAAGTCAGACAAAGGAACTGAACACGACTACTTCAATGGCTACTACGATGCTGAGTTCACTCCTAAAAAAGATAAATCTATTACACTTCTTGAAATAGGAGTTCTTAATGGAGAAAGTATTAACCTGTGGAATAAATACTTTGAGAATGCTAAAGAGATTTATGGAGTAGACATTAACATCACTAATCAAGCAATCGCTACAGTCAATCCTACAGATGAGATAGTTTTGGAAAGAGCAGATGCTTATTCAGAGGATTATGTAAATAAGTTCCTGAATGATGGTTTTGATTACATCATTGATGATGGACCACATACTTTGTGGTCACAGATTGCTTTCATTGAACTTTACTATAAGAAAATAAAGAAAGGCGGTAAGTTAATCATTGAGGACATTCAGTCAAAGTCCGACCTGGAAGCAATAGAGCAAAGATTGAAAGAGTTAAAATATAAATACAAGATATTTGACCTTACTGCCAACAAAGGCAGGTACGATGATATCATAATCGAAATAACAAAGTAAAACTATGAGTCACTTTCCAAAAGAAGAAGAATATTT
>DAISHL010000459.1:0-2220 GCA_036822555.1 Bacteroidota bacterium
GCATACTGTCTTCTGGACCAATTTTAAAATTGTTACGTGAGCGCTCTGTTAGAGCTCCCCAATATACATGAGCCGGCACATGTACCTCGCCCATGGTGTCTTTTTCAATGCGAAAATCCATATACGTTCTTGTTTTTGTTAGGTGCAAAAATAAGTGTTGATGCAAATGAAGGGATGATAAATATCAACAAAATAGAAGCTTTTGTGAACCGAACAGTCAAGTATATCCAAACTCCCAAGCCCTTCTCTTACAATCACAGGTTCGTGGTTGCTGAAATCGATCACGGTAGATGGATGAATGTTGCCATAGCCTCCGTCAATAACCATGTCAACAACCTCACCGTATTGCTGATGGATGATCTCCGGGTCAGAGAAATATTCCAGTATATCATCGCTGTTATCATGCAAGCTTGTTGAAATGAGAGGATTTCCGAGCACACGAACAATTTCAGCACATATGGCATTGTTCGGAACACGAATACCTACTGTTTTACGGTTTTGCTTCAATAATTTTGGCACATTGGCGTTCGCTTCCAAAATAAAGGTATAAGGGCCGGGTAAGGCCTTTTTCATGATCCTGAACACATGATTGGGAATGGCCTTGGTAAATTCAGAAAGGTGACTGAGATTATTACAAACAAAAGAGAAATTTGATTTTTCCGGAGTAATCCCTTTTAACTTACAAATGCGCTCAACCGCTTTGTTATTGGTAATATCACACCCAAGTGCATATACTGTATCGGTCGGATAAATAATGATGCCGCCGTCTTTCAAACATGCTACTATTTGATCGATCGATTTTACGTTGATATTGGTATCGTTTAGGTGTAGGATCATATCTTTTGCCACTAATTACACTAATGTTAATGTTCAGGAGGAAATATAGTTTTGATTAGTGCAATTTTGTGTTTGTTTCACTAATGGTATTGATTAAAAACTTCCCAGCTGTGAGTATAACTTTTTTGCAGCTCAGCAATATTTAATCCCAGATCGATCTTGTGTGTATTGGCATACAATTCAATATCTTCTGTAGCAATGTTGCCGGTCAGGGAATCTGCTGCCATTGGGCATCCGCCGAAGCCATGAATTGCCGAATCAAAACGACGGCATCCACTTTCGTAGGCGGCTTTGATCTTTTCCTGAGCGCTTTCTTTGGTAGAGTGGAGGTGAGCACCCATTTCAACCCCTTTTAATTCAGGGATCAATGAAGAGAAAAGTAATTTGATGTTTTCAGGTGTTGAACAACCAATGGTATCGGCCAGCGCTAATATTTTTATGCCGCGTTTACTTAATTCATTGCTCCATTTGATAACGATTTCAGGGTTCCATGCATCGCCATAAGGATTGCCGAATGCCATAGAGATGTATACTACGAGTTCTTTATTATGCTTAATACATAGATCCTGTATTTCTTCAACTCGCGAAAGAGATTCAGAAATGGATGAATTGGTGTTTCGCCGCTGGAAAGTTTCAGAGATAGAGAATGGGAATCCAAGGTAGCGGATCTCATCAAACTTACAGGCATCTTCGGCCCCACGCGTATTTGCAATGATGGCAAGGAGTTTCGATTTGGTTGAAGAAAGATCAAGGGACGCCAATACTGTGGCAGTATCCTGTAATTGAGGGATGGCTTTTGCGGAAACAAAGCTTCCAAAATCGATCGTGTCAAATCCCACCTTTAAAAGTTGGTTTAGATACTTGATCTTTAGCTCAGTTGGAATAAATTCCTTGATGCCTTGCATGGCATCGCGCGGACATTCAATTAGTTTTAGCATTGTAGTAGCGAATTAATTCGTTATTTATTTCTTTCACCAATTTTGGACCTTCATAGATAAATCCTGTGTATAATTGAACCAGATCGGCCCCTGCTTTTATCTTGTCTAAGGCATCTTTTGCAGAGTGTATGCCGCCCACGCCAATCACTGGAAAAGCGTTATTAGAGCGAGTCTTCAGATAGCGAATAACTTCCGTGCTTCTCTCAGTTAAAGGTTTTCCGCTCAATCCTCCGGCACCTATCTTTTCAATTTCTTCCTTTGCATAGGTTAGGCCTTTGCGGCGTATGGTAGTATTTGTTGCAATAACACCTGCGATCTTACTTTCTTTTACGATCTCAATGATCTCGTCTAACTGCTCATTAGTAAGATCCGGAGCTATTTTTAGTAAAATTGGTTTTGGCTTAGGTTTTTTTTCATTCAGCTGCTTTACATGCCTAAGGAGGTT
>DAISHL010000460.1:0-2214 GCA_036822555.1 Bacteroidota bacterium
GAGACAATACACAGAGGACAAACAACAAACAATAGGCATACCATCAATTAACACAAAGGTGTATGGGCCTTCCATTCCATTGATATGAATATCTCCCGTGTTGCATACATTGCAATTTATCTGAGGTCTCACACCGTTGATCATTGAGGTAGCTTCCATTAGAGTAGGCGTGTTGGTGCGCTGAAACAATTTGGGAGTAATAATGTCAATGTTCACCGGACTCTCTTCTTTTCCGGTTTCTCTCAGTGAACCTGTAATTACAACCTCTTCAAGGTCCTTGTTGTTTTGTTTAAGTTGTATCTTGAGTTTTTTGCCTTCATCGGCAGGCAAGTGTAAAGTAATGGTTTGAGAGTTGTATCCTGTCAATGCGAAAACAACTGAATGAGTTCCACTGGTGTTAAGCGTACATTCGAATTCACCTATTTGGTTAGTGTAAAATAGTTTGCCTGAATTGATATGAAACACGTTGCAGAACTCCAATGGCAATAACTTATCATCTGTTACCTTTCCTTTAACAAGGTATACCTCCTGCGCTCTTAGTTCAAATGAAAAGATTGCTAGTAATATGTATAATACCCGTTGCATTCCTCACAAAATTAATAAGTGCTAATAATTGTAATTAGGTATACCTAATAAATAGTATATTTGAAATATGAAAGCTTTTAGAGAAGAGAATTATTTAAAAGCTATTTATCAGATCTCAAGCGCCGAACCAAAGGGTATCGTCACAATAACGGAGATAGCGAATACATTGGGAGTTAAGCCGCCAAGCGTACTTGAAAAACTTGCCATATTGGTAAAGAAAGGATTGATCACTTATAACAAGGTGCAAGGAGCAAGACTTACAAAGAATGGCAAGGAGGTAGCAGTGAATATCGTTAGGAAGCACAGGAGCTGGGAAACGTACCTGTATAAGCAACTTAAGTTCAGCTGGAGTGAGATCCATGAAATTGCAGAACAGTTAGAACATGTGGATTCTGAAAAATTGATCGATAGGATCTATGAGGTTATCGGAAAGCCCGATTTTGACCCTCACGGTGACCCAATTCCGGGCAGGAATGGTAAGATGCCTGTTTTTACACGTCGTCCGCTTTCAAATAGTCACAAAGGCTGCAAATGTATGGTGCTGGGGGTTGGTATACACCATGATGAATTTCTCGATCACTTGACCGTACTTGGAATAAAATTGAATGATGTGCTGGTGGTTGAGGAAATAAAGGCTTTTGATGGAACTATGGTTGTGAAGACCAAGGCAAAGAAACAAATATTCCTTTCCGATAAGGTGGCAAGAAATCTGTTTGTGTCTTGTGTTAAGGAGAATTGCGATTGTAAACGCTAGTTAGTGGGTAACGATCAGTTTTTTTGTGTATACTATTTTATCGCATGTCAGTTCTATGCAATATAGTCCTTCGCGTAATTCTTCTAAATGGATGATCACTTGATTTTTCTTATCACCAGAGTTAGACATGATGTCTGTACCATTTGAATCCTTGATCTTATAGGAATCAACTGGTATATTACAGGAGATCTTTATCCATTCAGACGCAGGATTAGGGTATACATGAAAGTTTGTTTGCAATGAATTTTCTCTAATGCCAACACTTGCTTTGTGGATCACACCAATGGCATCGAGGTCAAAACCACCATTATTAAAGGCAGTGGGATAAGGATCGTTGATCACATTGGATTGACTATCGAATCTTGCATGAGGAGTTTGGATGCAGCCAACAACATCAATGATCTTAACATGGGTGATGGCATTGATATTCAATCCGGGCATGCTGTTGAGTTCTTCCAGGTCAAATGGGGTGCCGTAAAAAAATTTGTATTTCCCGGCAAGGTTATGCAGTTTTGTTGCATCACCAAGTTCATCGAATGGCCCAATTTGTGTGGTGTTCGTAATATGGCTGATGGCCGGAAAACGGAAGTAATTAGTTCCATCACTGCTTACTTCCACAAATGCAAGCTCCAGGAACGCATCATTGAAGGCATTCTCAAATACGGCAAAGTCGGCACCCGGACCATTCATTATTGGTTCACTGAATTCGCAAATAGCAGAGCCGCCATCTCCCAAACTTACAACAGGATTATCTCCTGCTTTACCAGTACCAAAATTATCCTCGCCACTATCGGTAAGGCCAAGTGAGAAGTTTGAAATGGCTTGTAACCCTCTTATAACAGTACATTTGCTAGCCCATCCAACAAAAGCAGAGC
>DAISHL010000461.1:0-2211 GCA_036822555.1 Bacteroidota bacterium
TATTGGATAAACATGCCATTGCATACAGCGAAAAGCGTAGAGGTAAGGTAGCTGAAGCAAAATCAAAGAAAAAAGAGAACGCTTAAGCATTGATTGGTAATTAAAATTCAAGAAATTATGTCAACATCAAAAGAGATCAGATATTTAAATCCACCAACTGTGGATGCAAAAAAGAAGAAGTATTGCCGTTTCAAGAAAAGCGGTATCAAGTATATTGAATACAAAGACCCTGACTTTTTATTGAAATTCGTGAACGAGCAAGGTAAATTATTACCACGCCGTTTAACAGGAACTTCATTAAAATATCAGCGTAAGGTAGCTCAAGCAGTTAAGCGTTCACGCCACTTGGCTTTGATGCCTTATGTAGCAGATTTATTAAAATAATAGGAGGATTTTACAATGGAAGTGATTTTAAAACAAGACGTAAAAGGTTTAGGATACAAGCACGATCTGGTAACTGTTAGAAATGGTTACGGCCGTAACTACCTTATTCCTCAAGGCATTGCTACTTTAGCTACTGAAAGTGCAAAGAAAATGCATGCTGAAACAATGAAGCAACGTTCATACAAGGAAGAAAAACTTCGTAAGGAAGCAGCTGCAAACGCAGAAAAGCTTGCTGGAGTATCCTTGAAAGTTGGAGCTAAAGCAGGTGAGAACGGAAAGATCTTCGGTTCAGTTACCAACATTCAGTTAGCAGATGCTTTAAGCAAAGCAGGGTATGCAATTGAGCGTAAGAACATCGAGATCTCTGGCGATGGTATCAAGCAATTAGGTACCTATTCAGCTAAGGTTCGTTTGTACAAAGAAGTTGTTGCTACAGTAAATTTCGAAGTTGTAGCTGAGTAATTTCAAACAACAATACATTAAAAAACCCGATCACAATGTGATCGGGTTTTTTATTGCTCAAATTAATTATTCTTTTGTTACTCTTTCTTCAGCAAGGTGTAATTCCTGTTCTTCTCCATTTCAATACTTCCAATGTCTGAAATGATCATCTCCTCCTAGTAATCCTTGAACCCATTACTGGTGATCAAAATACTGTATGTTCCTGCCGGCAAGCTGATCACATATTTTCCATTCTTTGTATGTGGCACAAAGGTATACTCGTCATTTGTGTTCTTGTTTGTAGCAATGATAGACACAACAATATCCTTTGGCTGATGCTCTGCAATGGTATCACCCAGAAACACCTTACCTGCGAAGATCCTGCTTATTTGTTCATTGTCGTTGAATTTAACCCTGTACACATCCAGATCACCAAATCCACCAGGTCTAAAGGCACTAACATACCCTACCCTGTTATCCGGAGTAACACAAATTCCTCTGTCGTCATCCGTTGAATTTATCGGGTATCCGAGATTCTCAGGTTTTGAGAAAGAATTGTCTTCCTGGTTCCAGTAGGTCTTGAACAGATCGTAACCTCCCATGGTATTATGTCCCTCACTTGAAAAATACAGGGTACTGCAGTCTTCTGCGAAATAAGGGAAATCCTCATTCTTAGTGGTGTTGATGGTCTCCGGCAATTTAAATGGCAAGCCCCATTTTCCATTAGGCAACTTCTTACAAATGTAAAGGTCATTGTCACCATCTATTTTGTCTCTGCGAGAAAAGAAGAATACATTCCCATCTTCACTGAAGGTTCCCGAGGTCTCTACTTTCTCATTGATGATCGGATCCACGGGCTTGTACTTCATGTAATCTGCGTCCGGTGATTTTTTACCTGTCAGATACAGATCACCGAATTTATCAATGTGGTCAATATAGATCACAAGCTCTGACGCATCTTTCTTTAATCCTACCACCTGCTCATCCAAACTGGTGTTAATGATCTTCCCTGCATTCGTTGCCTTGGTCCATTTTCCTTTTTCCAGTTTTGAATAATACACATCACTATTCCTGTAACCATCCATCTCAACCTTTTTTCCTCCCACATTATCTTTTCAGCGTGAAGTAAAAACTAAAAAGGTTTCGTTGGCAGTAACAAAAGGATAATAATCAGGTTCGTCACTGTTAATCTCTGCACCCAGGGATAGGAAGGTGACATTAACATGATTTGCCAGAAAACTCTTTGCGCTGTCTACCTTCAGCAGATAAGGTCGTATCTCTTCTTCTCTCTTTGATTTGATCTCCACCACCTTTGTATAGGCGTTTTCTGCTTTTTCTAAATTGTAGGTTTAGTGATAAGACCACACGAGTTCACAACATACATCA
>DAISHL010000462.1:0-2210 GCA_036822555.1 Bacteroidota bacterium
ATGCTATTCTTTGGAGATGGTATGCCTAAATGCAAAGAACTGCTTAATAGCATTGCAAATGCCCGTTTTGCAGACGGAATTATCCCGTCCTCAAGGTTCATGGCTGCACTGGCAAGTTCTAAATATCATGCCAATGATTTTGAGAACACTGCTTACTTTGAGCCAAACTACCTAAAGGAATTCTACACTACAAAAAAGTAATGAGGCATCAATTCCATAGGCAACTTTTTTGGTTATCCACACTTTTCTTGTTCCTTCATAGCACTTCCATCGCACAAACCCTCAAAGGGAAAATAGTGGATGAGAACACTAAACAATCCATCCCATTCGCATTCATTGGCATAGAGAACAGTAACAAGGGAACTACAGCAGATATCGACGGGAATTTCAGTTTAAAATTAGACAGCACCATGCGAATGCTCACTGTGCAGGTGATAGGGTATCAAAAAAAACAACTAAAGATAAACGAACTCAGCAACTATAATTCCGTCATCATTACACTGAAGTCGGCTGAAGTGAAGCTTGATGAAATTGTAGTAACTCCTAATGAAAATCCGGCCAATGAACTTATAAGACAGCTCATCCGGAACAAAAAGAAATTAGATCCGAGAAATCTTGAATTCAATTTCTGTGAAACTTATGGCAAGACCTATTTTACCATCAGCGACAGCAAAGGGAATGAATTTTACTACAAAGAGGATACAAGTAAATTCAGTAAAGAAAAAAAACTATTGGAGAAACAGTATCTTTTCTTTATTGAATCAGCCTCAGAGAAAAAATACCTTTACAAGAACATCCAACAAGAAAAGATCATTGCCTCCAGAGTATCCGGATTCAAATCAGCACCGTTCGCCTCTTTGGCCTCACAATTACAGTCGTTCACGTTCTTTGATGATAATATTGATGTTCTTGACATTAAGTATGTGAACCCTCTTTTAAAAGGCACATTCAAACGCTACAATTTCAACATCACTGATACAATAATAGAATCAACTGATACTACCATACTCATCGCTTTTGAACCTAAAAAGAACAGCAATTTCAAAGCCCTGAAAGGCGTTCTATACATGAACAAAAATGACAATGCCATTGCAAATGTATTGGCCGAACCGGTATCTTCAGATGGGAAGAATGCAGTTAAAATTCAACAAAAATATATCAGACTGAAAGATAAACTGTGGTTTCCCACACAACTTGTCACAGAGATCCTTTTCAATACAGTGAACGCCTCTTCGAGCAGTGATAGTGGCCCCAACAGGATCATGAAATGCGTGAGCAAATTGTATGTAAGCAATGTTAACCTCGATTCTACCATACAGATCAAACAAAAGAACATAGAAGTAGTAAATGCAAAAGGGTATGAAAATAAAGACGAATTGTTTTGGGAGAAAAAACGTCTTGATTCACTTACTGCCAAGGAAAGGAACACATACCACGTTGTTGACAGTGTAGGAAAAGCAGAAAAATTTGAAGCAAAACTCAAATTGGCAAAAATTCTTTCTACCGGACAAATACCACTTGGCATCATTAGTTTTGATCTTAAACGATTAATGAAGGTGAATGATTATGAAGGATTCAGGCTTGGTGGTGGAATAGTGACCAATGATAAACTAAGCAAGTGGTTCTCTGTTGGAGGGTATGGGGCCTATGGATTTACAGACAAGGCCTGGAAATACGGCGGAGACTTACAAATAAACCTGTCAGAAAACAAGGAAGTGAATTTAAAGGGAGAGTTGGCCAGAGATGTATTTGAAACTGCGAACACAACTTTTCATGGCGAAAAGAACAGCTTCATATCCACACAAAACATTAGGACATATCTCGTGGGAATGATGGATAAGGTGTCCTACGCTAAGGCATCCTTTCAGTTCCCAATACAAAGATTCATAAAAACCAGTGTATATGCAAAGATCACTGAACGCGTTTCGCCTAGCGGTTATGGGAACATTCAGGCTTATTACAACGACCATCATTTTTTATACACCAGCAATGAGGCAGGCATACAATTGAAAATATGGCCTTTTGAAAAATTCACAGAATCATTCCTAGGCCTCATATCCTTAGGAAGCAAGGCGCCTTGCTTCTATATCAATTACTCCCAAACGATACCTGCATTGCGATCTGATTACCAAAATTCCTTTACGTTCCAAAAAATAGACATTAAACTTGACCTCACGATCATCTTCTAGGTCAAAGGTTACTTTGCATAT
>DAISHL010000463.1:0-2190 GCA_036822555.1 Bacteroidota bacterium
TGTCTATCTTCGCTATTTCAAGTTAATCAACCTTACTCAATATGGCCTTGATACCGAGGTCGCTTTGTGTTGCTTGAACATAAACCCCGTTGCCTTTTGCAGCAATTTGCTTCAAAATATCTGAATTGAGTTTAGTTACAACTGTTTCGCCCTGCTTGTTCTTTCTGTAACCTTTCATCACTCCATTTTCATAGAGTGGAATTGGCACCCCATTCTCTGAACCTATCCCAATTGTATTGATCATGAAGCCTTGTTTTGCAGCTTCCTCTGCTGCCTGCACAGCTTCTACCTCATGGTTCTCCCCGTCAGTGATCAATATAATGGCTTTATTCTTACCATCATCCTTGCCAAACGATTCAACAGCCTTTGCAATTGCCGAACCAATATTGGTACCTTGCACCGGCACCATTTTGGTATTAATGGATGACAAAAATAATTTCGCGGCACTGTAATCAGACGTGATCGGCAACTGAACATAAGCTTCACCTGCAAAGATCACCAATCCTAATCGGTCTCCTTCAAGCCCATCGATCATTTTCTCAAGAGCATATTTCGCCCTTTCCAATCGGTTAGGTGTAAGATCTTCCGCGAGCATACTGTTACTCACATCCAAACAAACCATCAGGTCGGCACCTTCACGTTTTACCTCTGTAAGTTTGCTGCCGGTTTGCAAATTACATAACGCCAATACCATGCAACAAAATGCTAAATTGAACAATACAAGTTTTGCCACGCGCTTTCTGTTACTAACATATGGCAGCAACTTCTTTACAAGCTCTTTGTCGCCCAATCTCTTCACTGCTTTTCTTCTATAAGAATAGAAAGCCAAAATCAATAACATGAAGATACCGATGGCGATAAATCCGTAGAAGTAAATGGTATGTTCAAATTTATACATTATGGCAAAGCTCTAAAAACAGTGTATCTTAATAAAAACTCAAGCATCAGTAAAATTGCGGCAGCCAAAGCAAATGGAAGGAAATGTTCAGCCTTGTTTGTAAAACTCTTTTCACTGGTAATGGTCTTTTCCATCTTATCAATTTCTTTCGAAATGGTGATCAAGCTTTCCTTATTTGTTGCCCTAAAATATTTACCACCTGTCATATTCGAAATATCCGACATTACCTTTTCATCGATCTCCACATCCACATAATCATATTCATATTCTCCGGGCGCATAGATCGCCACCGGTTGCAAGGCCTTTCCTTTGGATCCAACGCCAATGCAATACACTCTTACACCATAGGTTTTTGCAAGTTCCCCTGCAGTTAATGGAGCTACCTCACCCATATTGCTTACACCATCACTGATCAATATCACAACTTTACTTTTGGCTTTGCTTTCTTTGATACGTGCCACAGCATTAGCTAAACCCAATCCAATTGCAGTACCCTGATCTAGCATTCCTGACTTCACTTCTTTGAACATGTTCTTAAGGATCTTGTGATCACTGGTGATAGGACACTGGGTAAAGGCTTCTCCACCAAACAACACCAAACCAATCCTGTCATTAGGTCTCGCGTCAATAAAATCGATCATTACATCCTTAGCCACTTCCATTCGGTTCGGCTTAAAGTCCTTAGCCAACATTGACAATGAAACATCCACACTAAGCACAATATCTATCCCCTCTGTTTTTGAATCTTTCCAGCTGCTTCGCGATTGAGGTCTTGCAATAGCCGTAATAATGAGAGCGACACTCAGCACACGTAAAACAAATAGCACATGTTTAAATCTGGCCTTCAGCGAAGGCTTAATGCCTTGCAGGAATGTGAAGGATGAAAAATTAAGTTCGCCTTCTTGTTTCTTTGAACGCACTATATACCAGGCGATCATTGCTGGTATCAACAGCAACAACCAAAACCAGTGTTTCTCAGCAAATTGTATGTCTCCAAGGAATTCAGTCATCAGTTCTTTGCTTCGTTGATATCTTCATTAAGTGTCACCACCTCTTCACGCTTTGTTCCATTCACAAAATCAAAAGCATTTTGAAGTGTGATCTCATGCTCCTGCTCCAATGGTATCATTTTGGCAAACTTCACCAGGTCACTCAATACCAGAATTTGCTTTAACTTATCCTTACTCACAGGGTCTACAACCTGACTGCGCATCATGGTAACAAGTTCCTCCGTTGTGCTCTCAAGTGCATTGATACCAAATCTTTCTTCAATGTACAATCGCACCGTATCT
>DAISHL010000464.1:0-2190 GCA_036822555.1 Bacteroidota bacterium
TTCTTTACGTATACTCTCAACTCATTCTATGAGTATCAGAACGACAAATGATAATCTACTTTTAAGTAGTTCTTTTTATCTATGGTACGTTTATAAGCCCATTTAGCAAAGTTTAATTTTGAATCGTCAAAAGAAAATACTTTTACTACATCTATGACCTGATTGGTTGTTAAGTACTCATCATCAAAAATCTGCTGCTCCTTTGAGAGACGATCGTTATCAAAAGACGTGTTCTTTATTGCTGTTAAACGCTCATCAAACTCGGGTTTTGAAATGGCTTTGATCTCAACAATGGTTGATGTTGCTGCAGAAGTTGGCGTGTTTACAACTGTGGTCGTATTAACGGCTACCGTTTTTGTTACCACCACCGTTGTTGAACTTGGCACCAGGGTTGGTGTTTGAACCGGTTCATCCCCTTCCATGATCAGAGATTTGCTTTCAAGGACCAAGCTATAGTTTCCAAAATTATCTTTCATGATCACGTATTTTGACAGGTATCTTGGTTCGCTGCTAACAGTGTAGGTGATGATGTTGGTTGATCCTGCCAGCAATAGCTTTAAACGGTACGAATTCTCTTCCAGATTATTGAATTGAATGGCTCCTGTATATTCATTGGATTGTCTGATCCCGTTCAATGAGGCAATAAACTTAGGATAGTTTATGGAGGCATTTCTAATGACCATTTTTCCTAGGTATTGTGAGAAGGCACTGATTGTGGTTAAAAGAACGGTTGTGAGTAATACCAATTTCTTATTCATATGGATGTTATTATGGTTTAACGTTTGTTGTTACTTTAAATACATATTAATTATTTCAGTTTAATTGTGTAAATAGTATTAAAACTTAATACCCATTACTAACATATCATCAATTTGCTCCAATTCTCCCTGCCAATTGCTAATGGTGCTTGCCAATAGATTCTTTTGATCATTCATTGGTGAACGATGTATCTCCAGTAACAATTCACGTAATCGTTTCGATGAGAATTTCTTCGCTTTATCTCCTCCAAACTGATCTGCATATCCATCAGTGAACATGTACAATAGATCTTCTTCCTGATAATTGATCACAATTTCCTCAAATGTTTTCTCACCGCTGCGCATCCCTCCTAACGAGAATTTACTGCCTTTGAACTCCTGTATCTCCTTATTTCTTATTAAGATCACAGGTCGTTTCGCAGAAGTAACAATTAATTCCTTTTTCAATTTATTCACGCGTATCAAGGTCAGGTCCATACCATCCTGTACGGTAAGATCACCATCTTTTTGTTGTTTTAAGGTAAAATTGATCTGCTTATCCAATTCCTGTAAAATAGCTGCGGGTTTATCGATCTTATTATCAATCACGGTTTGATTCAATAAACTACTACCTATAACGGTCATAAAAGCACCCGGTACACCATGGCCAGTGCAATCTGCACAAACCATTATGTATTCTTCCCTGTTTAATTCATGGAACCAAAAGAAATCGCCACTTACAATATCCTTTGGTTTATAAAAGATAAAAGACAATGGTATGTTTCTGTAGATAGTTTCCTCATGAGGTAATACAGCGTATTGAATTCGCTTGGCGTAATTAATACTATCCGTAATATCTTTCTGTTTATGCTCAATTTCTTTAGTCTTTTCTTCGATTTTATTTTGTTGTAGTTGCAAATAAGCAAATGCTCTGCTAAAAAGAATAACAAATCCAAGAATAACAAAGGTTATCAATAATGAGTATTCAATACTTGCACCAATAAAATAAAAGAAAAGTCCAACGCAAAACGACCAAGAAGCAACAATGTATTGCCCAACTTTTGGATTATTGAACATAAAGGATGATCCAACTGTGATCACAATAATATTTAACCATGTGGGTGAATTTGGTCCTGAGTAGTACATATACGGGATAAACAAAAGCCCATTAATACCCATGATCAAGTACCCAGGTTGAAAACCTTTTTTATCAGAAAAATAAAAAACAGTTGATTCTACTATTGGAAATAATATAGAATTGATTAATGTAATATTCCAATGCTCTGAAGAATATATTGCTAGTATGCTGAATGGAAGATCCACAATTGGAAATACCTTAAAGAGAAATTCCCGCAATTCCTTTATATTATTTCTTTTACCAATCATATAAAAACGAAAAATCAAAAGATACTTTTAAAGATATTAAATATACTATTGTACTTTAAATCAGATA
>DAISHL010000465.1:0-2187 GCA_036822555.1 Bacteroidota bacterium
CCGACCCATCCTCACTGACCAAACAATACCCCAACTCTACTGTATACTTCATCTCCTTCAACAACTGTAGCACCCAGGGTAGAGGCGTAGTGTTTCAATACCTGTTCATTGATTTCTGTAATTTAAAGCGAAGCGCCTTCTTTTTGGGAGTGGTAAGTTTTGTGGCCTTGGTAATTGTATATGTGTTCGGGAATTCAGCGCTTAACAGCAAAAAAGAGAATAAGTTTGCCATTGTAATTGCCAAGGAGGTGAAGATCACCAACGAGCCAAATCAGTCGGCTGTGTTGAAGTTTACTTTACATGAGGGAACCAAAGTAAGGATCGTAGAAGCCAACAATGACTGGGTTCTCATCAAGATCGATAATGGAAATGAAGGTTGGGTAAAACAATCAGAGATTGGGATCATCTGATCATTGCTTTTTCCAGGTCATCACAAAATCATTCATCACAAAACCATTGCCAATATCAAAATCGGCAACACGTTCAATAGTGAATCCATTCTTAAAATAAAAATTGATCGATTTGTAGTTTTGTCTGTTCACCGTTAAGGTAATGGTTTCGGGTTGAATAATTGAGACAAGCTGTTTGAAAGCCCTTGTTCCCTTGCCTTTGGCGGCGTTTGTCTGTTGAATATAGAACTTGTTGAGAAAGTAATTTTTATCACCCAAATGTGTAATGGAAATGAATCCCTGAGGTTGATGATTGATCTGGATCAAATAGAATACATCCCCCTTTTTTGTCATCTGCTCAGTTAAACTTTCCTTGTTGTACATTTTGCCGAGCATGTAATCAATTTGTTCAACAGTGATGATCTCCGGGTAATAATCATGCCATATTTTATGCGCAAGACTTTCAATTAATCCAACATCATTTAAGTCTGCTTTTACCAAATTGATTGTACTGTCTAACATTATTAGTAATTTTACGTTGTGCCTAAATTAAACAATAAGATCAATATTGAGAACCGAAGGGCCAGATTTGATTATCAATTCCTGGAAACGTTTACGGCCGGATTAGTTTTAACAGGCACAGAGATAAAATCCATTCGTGAAGGAAAGGCCGGATTAAGCGATAGTTATTGTTATTTCAAGAATGATGAGCTGTTCATTAAGAACATGCATGTAACAGAGTATTCAGAGGCATCTTTTTATAACCACGAGCCAACGCGTGAACGGAAACTTCTATTGAACAGGATCGAATTGAATAAACTTTCAAAGAAGGTGAAGGATCAGGGACTGACCATTATTCCGGTGAGGTTGTTTATAAACGACAAAGGTTTTGCTAAACTTGAAATTGCCTTAGCCAAAGGAAAGAAGCAATTTGATAAGCGAGATGACATCAAGAAAAGAGATATAGAGCGCGAGATCGGAAGGAAGATAAAATGATCAAGCTTTTTTCGATTCCTTGTCCTTGATCACAGGCTTTTCTCGCTTTTTCACCAACAGTACTTGTTCGTTTTCAAGCAATAAATATCCATAATCATAACAGTAGTGGTAGGTGGTATTGTTCTTTGTATGGATCACATTCGTAAAATAACCAAAGTTGAATTGTTTATCAGTGAGTTTTTGTTTGTTCAATTTGAGCAATTCTTCCCGCTTTAAAAGTTCTTTCAGGATCCTTCTGTTCTTTCTAAGGATGTTGTTGATGTTTCTAACAAGGTTATTGCCATCACTGTTAAGCTTGTTGTTGTAGTTGTTCCTGCAACTGTCGTCGCAAAATTTCTTGTCGGCTCTGCCAATGATCACTTCGCCACACTCTAAACAATGCACTTTTTTCATACAATGAAATTAAACAATTTGTTGCTTTTGTTTTTCCAATTTATTTTTAATTATCGGATTAATGAAAACAGCAGCAAGTATAACGAATACTCCAATGTAAAAGCTCGGTTTCAGATCATCATTCTCTTGGTAGAACAAGATCGCCCAAAGGATGCCATACACGGTCTCTAGGTTAACCGTGAGTATTTGGGTATACGGACTAATATGTTTATAAAGGTTAACCGAAGCAATGAATGGAAATACAGTACACACCAAGGCCAGAAGCAACAGACCAAGAATAGATTGGTTATCTACATTGAAAAAGGCGCTATTCATTTGGTCAGAAAAAGCCAGCATGAGTGTTAATCCTATCAATGCAGAGCTGAGTTCGTAAAAGGAGATCACCAGCGCTTCCGTTTTTTTTATCATC
>DAISHL010000466.1:0-2186 GCA_036822555.1 Bacteroidota bacterium
CCAAGCTACATGCTAGGCATTGCAGAACCAAAGGAACCTAAAAACGACCCAAATACAGCATACGATATGCGTATGAAGCTGACCAATTTACAAGAAAAATTGGTTGCTATGTTGGATAATATGCAAAAAGATCCAAAAACTAAGTTAATGGAAGATGACTATCAAGGCATGAAGAAGAAATTAGCTTCAATTAAGCCTACTGATAGTAAGCGTAAGGAAGATGGTATCGAATTCAACTGGGAAATGGATAACTTCTATCACTTACCATTAGCTGCGGTTTACACTACTTTGAACAAATTACAAGCTGACCTTAAGAACGTTGAAGCAGAAATGTTGCAAGTGTTCAGTGGCGCAAGTGGAAAATTAGCGATCAAGTTTAATAAATTAACCGCTAAGGTAATTGCTCCATCATCTTATATCCAAGCTGGCCAGCCTTACAAAGCTGACATCTTCTTAGCTGCTTCTTCAAGCGCTATGACTGAAGACATGATGCAGGTATTGGTTGGTGCCGATTCTGCTACAGGATCAGGTGGAACTCCGGTAAAGATCGAAGGTGGTATGGGTAAGTATGAAGTTGGTACAGGCGGACAAGGTGAGCAAACCTACAAAGGTATCATCAAGTTCAAGAAACCTGACGGAACTTATGATAATTATCCTTTCCAAGCTACTTACATGGTAGCTGCACCTTCTGCTGCGGTTGCTTTGGATAAAATGAACGTATTCTATATCGGTGTACCTAACCCAATCAGTGTTTCTGCGGGTGGTGTTGCTCCAACAGACTTGCAGGTTTCTCCTGCTGGTGGTGGAATTAAACTTAATCCTAAAGGTGCAGGTAAATTTGAGGTTGTTGCTACCACTCCTGGTACTGTAACTATCAACGTGTCTGCTAAAACTAAGGATGGAACTAAACCTCAGGGTTCATTCAAGTTCCGTGTGAAGAAAATTCCAGATCCAGTTACAAAAGTTGGTGGTCAGTCGGGTAACGTAGACATGAAAAAAGTTCAGTTATCTCAGATCGGTGGTGTTATTGCCGACCTTCCTGGATTCGACTTTGATGCTAAGTTCGTTGTAACATCATTTGAATTATCAGCTGTTGTTAAAGGTGCTTTAAAGTCAGTAGTTTGTTCTGGTAACCAGTTGAACGGTGAAGCTAGAGCTATACTTTCTTCTGCCGGTGTTGGAAGTAAGATCTTCTTTGACAACGTTAAGGCAAAAGGTCCGGATGGTTCTGTAAGGAACATTCCTGGTGTTACTATTAAAGTAAAATAATATGACAAGAAACATTCTAGTATTATTAGCGATCCTTGCTTTTGGGAAAATGTTCTCACAAGGGCCTACCATCTTTAATCCAGGTGATTACAAAGATGGTGTGTATGACAAGGAAAATGCGATAAACAGAAAATTCATTCCTTATACTCACCTGCGTGAAGGTGATGTTACATGGGAGAAACGTGTTTGGCGCGAGATTGATATGCGTGAGAAAGTGAATCAACCATTGTATTATCCGGTTGAGAATATCACTGGCCGTATGTCATTATTCCAGGTACTTGCCAAATACATTTTAAATGGAACATTATTGGCTTTCACTGATGATCAGTTCTTGGTTCCTTATGAGCCGGCTGCCATTCGTGACAAGATCAAGAAGTGTGACTCTACAAGTGAAATGGGTGTAGACGCCGAGGGTAATGAAATTGAGACTAGAGTGTATGTTTGTGATTCAACATCTATTTATCGCGCTATTAGAGCGTATAAACTAAAGGAAGACTGGTTTTTTGATAAACAAAAGTCTGTACTTGAGGTGAGAGTAATTGGTATGGGTGTATTTACATACGATGCTGACAAAGAAGCAATGAAAGAGCAATTCTGGGTTTATTTCCCTGCTTGCCGTCCTTTGTTTGCTAAACATGAAGTTTACAATACAAAGAACGACAGTGAAAGAAGGACTTTTGAAGATATCTTCTGGAAGCGTCAGTTTAACAGCACAATTACAAAAGAAACAAACGTTTACGACAGAAATATTAATCAGTATGCAAAAGGTATAGATGCCTTATTAGAGAGCGATCGCATCAAAGGCGATATCTTCAGATGGGAGCATGACCTATGGCATTTCTAAGAGTTTAGAAAGTATAAAAGCCCTGTGATCACTCACAGGGCTTTTTTATTTATAAAGTTTCATGGCGTAGGTA
>DAISHL010000467.1:0-2184 GCA_036822555.1 Bacteroidota bacterium
GTTTGAGAGAGGGCTATGGCATTACATTTTTTATCCTTTACTCTTATGGATAGCCATTTTTACTGCCAGCATTTATGGCTTCATGGAGTTGGCAGATTATATCACATTAAAACTGGAACCCTACTTCAGTATTGAAAACATAAGCACAACAAGCACCTGGTTGAATTTCCTTAAACCAAAATTAACGGGAACGTTTAGTTTCATCATTTCATGGTTACTGAAATTGATCTTTTGGTTCATTGGTAGCATTTTCAGCAAATACATCCTGTTGATCATTTTATCGCCATTGTTCTCATTACTCTCTGAAAGCGCAGAAGAAAAGCTCACCGGAAATAAATTCCCATTTAACATCCTTCAATTAATGAAGGATATTGCCAGGGGAACCATTATCAATATCAGAAACCTCATGATCGAATTGCTCCTTAGTTTCGGGCTATGGATGATCGCTATCTTTGTTCCTCCATTAGCAATTGTAACCATACCACTTGGGTTACTGATAGGCTGGTATTTTGTTGGTTTTTCCTTGCTTGATTACAGTTGCGAACGACACAAAATGAGTGTTAGTAACGGCATTCAATTCATCAAACAAAACAGAGGTTACGCCATTGGCATCGGATGTGTTTATTCCATTTTCATAACACTTCCAACATTTGCAGGAGATATGCTGGGATTGATGTTCGGACCTACGATCGCCGTGATAGGAGCAACGCTAAGTTTCCTTGAAATAAAAAACAGAACTGTTTAATCCTTCTTAACTGTTTTAACATTCAATAGGTTCATCGGATTGTTACCGAGTCCGCTTATACGCTTGTTCACAATGCGAATTACCTCATCGTAAAACAAAGGGATAACAGGCGCATCATCAATGATAATTTGATCCATTGATTGATGCAAGCTCTTACGAATGCTGTCATTCTTTTCCTTCAACGATTGTTCAAAGGCTTTATCAAACTGTGGATTGCTGTAATGAAAGTAATTGAAGCCATTTGGTGAGAAGTTCTTGCTGTAGAACATGCTCAAAAAATTCTCTTCATCTGCATAATCCCCTACCCATGATTTCTTGAACATCACATACTGGCTGTTATTCACCGCTTGCTTAAGTACCGAAGGTTTTTCTACACTGATCTTCACATTAATGTGGTTCTCTGCCAATTGAGATTGGATGTATTCAACGATCTCCTTAAAGTTCTCTGTTGTATACATAGTGATCTCAGGCAAGCCTTTTCCCTGAGGGTAACCGGCAGCCGCAAGTAATTCAGCCACTTTATCCGGATCATAGTGATATCCTTTAACTTTAGACTCATCAAAACTCTTTAACCCATGAGGTATAAATCCTGCATGCGCCGGTTTACCTATATTATTCCTAAGGAACTTGATCATTTTATCTCTGTCAAATCCATAGTTTATGGCTTGTCTGATGGCCTTCAAACGAAGAGGTGATTCCTTTACGATCTCAATCGTTGGATCAATAAGTATACCGATATAATCTGTTTTAAGGAATCTTTCCTTCTGCAAATAGAACTTCTTGGTGTACGCTTCATTGAGCTCGCCATTCTTATTCAACACCTCATTGATATTAAAGGCATCTGCCCCGCTGATCATATCTAATCGTCCATTCAGCAATTCCATGAATGCCGTTTGCTTTTCCTTGATAAAGGACACCGATAAAGCATCAACATATGGTAATTTATTGCCTTCCTGATCAGTTTCAAAATAATTAGGATTCTTGTGAAGGATCAATTTCGATCCCTCTTCCCAAAGCTTGAACACGAATGGCCCGGTGCCCACCGGATTTCTGCGGAATTCCTGTTTGTACATATCCAACGCTTCCTTTGGCACAATGCTAAAATATTTCATAGTAAGCATACTTAAGAATGCACCAAACGTCTCCTTCAATAAGATCTGTACTGTAGTGTCATTCAAAGCGATAATACCACCTTTGTCATCTTTTCTATTGATGTTACTTAACAAAGACAACGCACTGCTAACCTTGCTATCGTACAACCTTTCTAAGCTATACACCACATCTTGCGCCACCACTTTTCTTCCCTTACCTCCGTTAAAACAAGCGTTATCGTGAAAATACACATCGTTTCTCAGGTCAAAGGTATATGCCAATCCATCATTGCTTATACTGAATTTTTTGGCAATGGCAGGCACAACAGTAAGGTCATCATCCATTTG
>DAISHL010000468.1:0-2177 GCA_036822555.1 Bacteroidota bacterium
CCATTTAAATCACCTCTTTTTCCTATTACAAGAGTACAGTTCTAAATTATCATTGGCTGGATATTGATCAATGTATTGATGGAAAAAACTTCTGAATCTCTTTGGGGCCTTGGCACCGTGCTTGCAGGCCTTATTGTTTATTACTTTACAGTTAAGAATACCCCAATAAAAAAATGAAAGCACACAGATCCATTATTCTACTTACCTCAATCATCATGTTGTCTTGCGGCACAGAACCCATCTTAGAATCAAAAGTTGATGAGAGCAAACACGACACCACTGTTGTTGCAAACATCACTATTGATTCAACCGCTACTGAACCTACAACACCTCTCAGAACAAACGATACCTTGAACGAACTTGCCAACTTCATTGGCGGTAATTCGGGATATAACTATACTTACTTTAAATCATTCACTGCAAAGCCCGGTTTCGCTGCGTTTACATCTAACTTCGAAAAACGTTGGAATAGTTTTGATTCTTCAAAGCTAACGCCTATTAAAAATTTTGTGCAAAATGAGTTCAGATCAAAAGTTAATTCCAAAAATATTTTTTACCCATTCTCCGGACCTGATATTCTTTACTCTTCCACTCTTTTCCCTGATGCTGAAAGATTCACCATGATAGGTCTTGAACCCGTTGGCACACTGCCTATCATTGACGACAAGAAGATCATTGCAGATTCGATCCAAAATTATTTTAACAAGATCAACTCGTCACTGAATGCCATATTGAAATTCAGTTTTTTCAGGACCATCAGTATGAAAGAAGATCTGAGTAACGAAGAAGTTGATGGCACCTTGCATCTTATACTGCTTTTCCTGAACAGAACAGGACATTCCATTGTTAACATCAAGCCTTTTTATATCGACTCAACTGGGAATTCCGTTTATGTTGATAATACCAACACGTTGAAACAAAAAGGATACAAGAACCCTAGTATAGAGATAACAACCACCATTAACGGCAAAACACGAACTGTTACTTATACCTCCACCGACCTCAGCGATATGGGCCTCAGAAAGAACAAAGGTCTGCTCACGTATTTAGCAAACCTGCATTTTGAAACAACCTATTTGAAAGGTGCATCGTATCTCATGCATAAAAAATCATTCACCACCATCAGAGATCTGATATTGGATCATGGCGCTACGATCGTACAAGATGACAGCGGTATTGCCATTCAGTACATCACAAACCATTCCTCTAAATGGAATTTTGATTTCTATGGCATGTATACCAAACCTATTAACATGTTCACCCAGCATTACCAAGCTGATCTAGATTCTCTTTACAAATTAAAGGGCGCAAAAAAACTGGGATTCGGTTTAGGTTATAATTACCGCGACAAGAACAGCAACTTCATGATCATCAAGAAACAAAACAGTTGAAACATCTGATCTACATATTCTTATTCTCTCTTTTCTTTTCTGCCTCCGGTCAAAAGAATTCACCTGTTCTTGATCAGATCATCAAAGGCAATAGTGCTTTGAGCACCATCATTGCGCAAAAGGACACCTACAAACCACAGATCATTTATACCGAAATAAACAGAGATAAGAACAACACTCCTACTTATACAGACCACTACTTTCTGGCAGACAGCAGCAATTATTTCTATTGTGCCAGTCTGGTAAAATTACCAACATCTATCATCGCCTTAGAACGAATAAAAGAATTACAAATTCAGGGTTTATCAAAAGACACATACATGTTCACTGATAACGTATTTCCGTGTCAGGCCACATGTATCAAAGACACGAGCTCGGCAAGCGGTTTCCCTAGCTTAGGCCATTACATTAAAAAAATGATGCTGGTAAGCGACAATTTTAGTTACAGCAGGGTGTACGAGTTTCTTGGACCCGCTTATTTACAGAACCGTTTAAATTCACTCGGGTATCCGAATTCAAGAATCATCCACCGTTTTGATCCTCTTTGTAAAGGAGATGCAAATTCGTGCATGAATCCGGTTCGTTTTTTGAACACACAGATGAGTGTGATCTATAAACAGGACGCCGATAACAAACAACAGATCAAACCTAACCCATTAGGCACTGTTGTGCTGGGATCAGATCTGTATAACAAAAAAGGCAAACTTGTTTCAGAAAAAAAAGACTTAACCTACTCCAATTTTTTTCCTCTGACCAACATTCCCAACATCATAAAACGTCTTAATT
>DAISHL010000469.1:0-962 GCA_036822555.1 Bacteroidota bacterium
GTTAGGTGGAATCTCACTATTACTTGGCTTGGTATTCTTTATTTTCAGGGGATATAAGAATAAAGAAAAATCAAATTTGGCCTTGGAAGAAAAGAATAAGATCATTACTGAAAAGAGTAAGATCGTTGAGGAGCAGCATAAAGACATTACCGATAGTATTAAATATGCTGAGCGCATTCAATCAGCTATTTTGCCCCCTGATAAGCTGTGGAGAGAGATCCTCCCACAGTCCTTTGTATACTATAAACCAAAGGATATTTTTAGTGGAGATTTTTACTGGATAGAAGAAACCAAGACGCATGTCTTTATTGCTGCTGCAGATTGCACAGGTCACGGTGTTCCGGGTGCGCTTGTATCTATAGTGAATTATAATTTGCTTAACAAGGCAGTTCTTGAGAAAGAACTTACCAATCCCGCCTTGATCCTCGATCAGGTGAACGTATGGCTCACTCAGGCTCTTCATCAGACGTACAATGACGCAAATGTTCGTGATGGTATGGATGTTTCTATATGCGCTTTTGATAAGAAAACAAGAGTGATGCAGTTTGCCGGCGCATTTAATTCTGGCTACATGATCAAAGATGGCCACTTAACAGAGCTTATCCCCGATAAAAAACCTGTTGGGGCCTTTATTGAAGATGACATCACCTCCTTTACAATGAAGGAATTTCAATTGACGGGCAATGAAAGCATCTATTTATTCAGTGATGGCTATGCCGATCAGTTCGGTGGTCCAAAAGGCAAGAAATTCAAGTACAAGAATCTTCAGAATTTATTGCTGGAGGTTCAATCTAAATCCTTTGATGATCAAAAAGTAGCTGTTAAAAAAGCATTTGAAGACTGGAAAGGCTCTTATGAGCAAACGGATGACGTTCTAATGGTTGGTTTCAGATTCGTTTAATCCAGAAAGCTTTTTACCGCCAATTCATAGCTTTTTAGGCCAAATCCACTGATGCTGCCAC
>DAISHL010000469.1:972-2173 GCA_036822555.1 Bacteroidota bacterium
CTGTAATCTTCCCTTGCAAAGATGTTGCTGATGTGAACCTCAATAACCGGGGTGTTAATAGCAGCTACAGCATCTGCCAGAGCCACGGAAGTATGTGTATAACCGCCAGCATTTAAAATGATACCATCGTAAGAAAACCCATATTCATGCAATTTATTGATCAATTCTCCTTCTACGTTGCTTTGAAAGAACTCAAAGGCCACGTGTTTGAATTTATGCTTGAGATCATGAAAGTATTTATCAAAATCTTCTTGTCCGTAAATGCTTGTTTCCCTTTTACCCAAAAGGTTTAAATTTGGACCATTGATAATGGCTATCTTCATAAAGTAAAGATAGTCAATTGTCAAATCACCTGATAATTTATTTCAATTATTCCATTGAGCCAATGGCCATCATACATTAAGAGGTTTAAACACTATCTTCAGCTTGAGAGATCTCTTTCAAAGAATTCAATTGAGGCATACTCCGATGATATGGTGAAATTGCAGCAGTTCAATGAGATGTTCCTTGGGATAGATGCTCCTGATAAACTAACATATAAGCAACTGATCAAATTTGTAGAATGGTTAAGTGAACTAGGGATCTCTTCAGCTTCGCAAGCCCGAGTTATATCAGGTATCAAGGCATTTTATAAATTCCTGGTCCTTGAGAATGAGATCCCATCCAGTCCGGCAGATCTGCTCGAAGGCCCTAAATTAGCACGTAAACTTCCTGTATATCTGAATGTGGAAGAGATCGATAAAATGCTTTCTTGCATTGACAGAAGTACCCCTGAGGGTGAACGCAATGTAAGTATGCTTGAAACTTTGTACAGTTGTGGGCTTAGGGTCAGTGAACTTGTGAATCTGAAGATCAGCGAGCTGCATTTGAATGAAGATTATATAAAAGTTACCGGAAAAGGAAATAAGGAGCGCCTGGTACCTATAGGAAAAACAGGTAAAAAAATGATCATTCATTATTTGAATGAGATCAGGATCAAGATACCTGTAAAAAAAGGACATGAGGATTTTGTGTACCTGAACCGCAGGGGATCTAAACTTTCACGTGTGATGGTATTTTATGTCATCAAGGATCTGGCACAAAAGGCCGGTATAAATATGAAGTTAAGTCCGCATACATTCCGACATTCCTTTGCAACGCACCTTGTGGAGGGTGGGGCAGATCTCAGAGCAGTACAGGAAATGCTAGGGCATGAAAGTAT
>DAISHL010000470.1:0-2172 GCA_036822555.1 Bacteroidota bacterium
ATAACGCGAATACCTTTTATTCATATTCCATACAGCAATTCTTTGATAATTCCTCCTCAGAAGGGAATGCCTGTGAGATCAATGCCAGTGTTGGGAACTACTATGGCAGCCACGATGCAACTGATCTGGAGGCAATGATCATTGATAATATGCTCATCAATCAACCCGGGCGTGTTTTGGTTGCTGCTGCGGGCAATGCAGGGAATATCAAGTTTCATACAAAAACTGTATTGAATACCACAGATACCCTGTTTACCTGGATCTCTTCTACGGGTTCAGCCATGGGCCATTGGTTGTACGCAGATACAGCTGATGTAAAGAATGTGATATTCAGCGTAGGGGTAAACAGGCCCGGAAGTACCGATCTAGGAAGGATCGCCTTTCAAACCTACACCTATGCATTGAATACGCAAAAGTCGGATACCATTAAATTCAATGGAAATCGGATCGGTATCATTAAGACAAATTCCAGCATTAATTCGAACGGAGTATATGAACTGTACCATTTGATCCTTGCCGATTCACTGAATTATAAATGGCGTATTGAAAGCTGTGGAAATGGGAAATACGATGGCTGGAATTTTTCCTATGTCTCAACCGGATTGCCAACAGCCACTGTTTATCCGAATATCCTCAAATACGTGATGCCGGATACAATCTCTTCAATTGTAAGTAGTTTTCAGTGCAGCAATCAGGTGATCACCGTTGGTAATTACATCAATCTCAATAAATATTATGATGTTAACAATACACTTCAGGTTACAACTGAGGTTGCAGGAAAGTTGAAGGAAACAAGCAGTATTGGTCCAACCAGAAAGAACATCATTAAACCTGATATAGCAGCTACTGGTGCAAATGTATTTAGTGCCATGGCCCTGGGTATGCAGGCAAATTTAATAGCAAATCTTCCAAGTGCAGTGGCACAAGGGAGCATGCATGTACAGGGTGGAGGAACATCCGCGTCTTCTCCTGTGGTAGCCGGACTAGCGGCATTGTATCTACAAGCATATCCAAATGCAAGCAATCAACAGGTAAAACAAGCGATCATGAATTGCGCGTATACCGATGGGTTTACAGGTTCTGTGCCAAACAATGCCTATGGCTATGGTAAATTAGATGGTAAGGCTGCCATGTTGTGTACCATTTTCACTGATGTAGTGAAGTTGGTGAACCCCTCTAATGGCAAAGCATTCCCAAATCCGTTCAAAGATAAAGTGACCATTGAATATGAGGGTGCAGATGCCACCTTATGGTTGTATGATATTACGGGCAAATTATTGCATGAGCGTACTGTGGCCAAGTCGCCAATATACATCGTCTCTGAAGAGATAGGCCATTATAAAGGAATGGTGATCGCTAAACTTGTAACAGGAAATGCTGTTGCAAATTTCAAACTTGTTGCCGAATAATTTATGCGTATTGCCACGAACAAGGTTAAAGATCTTATTTCCTTTTATTATACTGAGCTTAATTCATTGTATTCACAAGAGGAGATTGGTGAGATCGTTTTCAGGATATTTGAGCACTTCCTTAAATTTACGCGTGAAGACCTTGCGAAAAGAGGTGAGGAAAATGTGAACCAAAGTGAACTCATACTGATCTATGATGGAGCTAAGGATATGGCAAAAGGAAAACCTCTTCAATATGTGCTAAAAGAGGCATGGTTTTATGAATTCCCATTCTATGTGAATTCTCATGTGTTGATTCCTCGTCCCGAAACAGAAGAATTAGTAGACATCATCATCAAAGATTCTAAAGGGGCTGAGGAATGTGTTTTAGATATTGGAACAGGAAGCGGATGCATTGCCATTACATTGGCAAAGAAAATCAATGGGGCCAACGTAGAAGCAATTGATATCAGTGAGGAAGCTTTAAAAGTAGCCGAAAAAAACGCGAGAACATTAAATGCAGTTGTTGATCTTAAAAAGGTGGATGTGTTGAATAATTCCGATGCTTTGGGAAAATATTCGATCATCGTTAGCAATCCTCCATACATCAAAAGAAGTGAGGAACACACGATTCATAGCAATGTGAAGGATCACGAGCCACACACTGCATTGTTTGTTGAAGATACAGATGCCATTGTGTTTTATAAAAGGATCATTGATCTTAGCAAAGAACATTTGATGCCTGATGGAAAACTTTATTTTGAACTTAATCCATTAACGGCCA
>DAISHL010000471.1:0-2147 GCA_036822555.1 Bacteroidota bacterium
ACACCATTCCGATCTGCGAATTGCTTATACATATTATATAACTGATTACAATGACACTATTCCGCATGTATTCCACTGCAATGCTTTTATCATATTAAGTAATGGTACTGATGCTAAAGTGGGTACAGTAACCAGTCCTTACAAATTCTTTTTAGACTGGAAGCGTATTGAAGAAGATGAAATGGGTATTGTGAGTTTAGATACCATGATCCGCGGTACGTGTGACAAAAAACGCTTGATGGACATCTTCGAGAACTTCTTGTTGTTCGATGATAGCGGAGGCGAAGTAGCCAAGATCATGGCGAAAAACCACCAGTACATCGGCGTAAATAAGGTTATTTCACAAGTCAATCACATCGACGAGCTCAAAGGAAAATTGGGAGTTTTCTGGCATACACAAGGAAGTGGAAAATCCTATTCCATGGTATTCATCTGCCAAAAAATACACCGCAAACTTGGCGGATCCTACACATTTTTAATTGTAGTAGATCGCAGTGAGCTGGAGCGGCAGATCTATGATACCTTCACTTCTGTAGGAGCGGTGCCGGCTTCTAAAAACAAAGATAACGTAGCAAAAAGCCGTGATGATTTGCGTAAACTGCTGCAAGAAAATCAACGCTATGTGTTTACCTTAATTCACAAGTTTTCAATTGATCCTGCATTGGAAACAGAATATCCGCTCATCACCGACCGGAAGAATATCATTGTTATATCGGATGAGGCACACAGAACGCAGGCCGGTACCTTTGCGCGCAACATGCGTTTTAGTGGTATTCCAAATGCTTCCTATTTGGGTTTTACCGGAACACCCATCATCAAAGAAGAAAAGGAACTTACTAAAAATATCTTCGGTGAGTACGTTTCTGTTTATGATTTTAAACGAGCCATTGAAGACGGTGCTACTCTTCCTCTTCGCTATGTGAATAAGGGAGAAAAGCTGGGCTTAAAAAATCCAAAGCTCGACGAGCAGATGCTCGAAATTTTGGAAAGTGAAGAGCTCGATGAAGATCAAAAACGAAAGCTCACATATCTGTTTCAAAAAGATTATGTCGTTCAAACAGCAGAGCCAAGATTAGATGCCATTGCGAATGATTTGGTATGGCATTTCAACGAGCGTGGATACCAAGGAAAGGCCATGTTGGTGGCGTTGGATAAACCAACCGCTGTGCGCATGTATGATTTGATTCAAAAATATTGGCCCGTATATATAGCAGAACTGGAAAGGCAAATCCAAAAAGCATCAGATATTGAAGAAGAAAAGATGCTGGAGAGAAAATTGGCCAAGGTGAAAGAAACGGAAGTATGTGTGGTGGTCAGTTCAGAGCAAAATGAAGTGGATAAGTTCCGGAAGTTGGGTTTAGACATTGCCACACACCGTAAAAAAATGGTGGAACGAGATCTGGAAAAGGAATTCAAAGATGAAGAAAACCCTTTCCGTTTGGCCATTGTCTGCGCCATGTGGATTACGGGATTTGATGCACCATGTGTTTCAACGGTCTATTTAGATAAGCCCATCAAGGGACACACACTCATGCAAACTATTGCAAGGGCTAACCGTGTATTCGATGATGAAAAGGAAAATGGATTGATCGTAGACTATGGCAATGTTTATCGTCAACTAGAACATGCCTATTCCATATATGGCGAAGGTGGTTCCAATGCAGGAGGGGGAAGCAACACCGGAAATGGAGGAAATACCGGAGGCAAACCCGTTGAGGGAATGGAGGAACTAGCGCATGATTTGGAAAAGGCAATAGCTGATACCAAGGCATTTTTACAGGAGCTACAATTTGACCTAAACGAGTTGACGAGTGCTGGACTAAAACCAATGGAAAAGCTTGGTAAAATTAAAAAGGCGGTGGATTGTGTATGCCTAAATGAAACCACACGCACCAAGTATGAATTGCTTGCCCGAGAGGTTTTCAAAAAATATCAAGCTTTATATCCTGATGAGTTGGTGAAGCCATTCATTAAAGACTTTAATGCTATTGAAGCCATATATGGCCAACTGAATCAACTTACAAAAGATGCTGATGTAACTTCGATTATTCTTCAATTACAACAAGTAGTGGATGAGATTATCTTAAATGAACAAAGAACTGCGCAGGAACAGAAAGGCGTATATGATGATCTTTCAAAATTGGATT
>DAISHL010000472.1:0-2139 GCA_036822555.1 Bacteroidota bacterium
AATGAACAAAACTTCGTAATCGCTTGTGACGCTTACCTCACCAATGTCAACTAATACATTGTTCACGGTTTCTTCATGAAGAGTGAAGGAAAAATCATTCAAAACCTTTTGTGAAAAGATAAATGATGAAACTATAAGTAGTACAAAGGTGAATATCGATCTCATTTTAGTAAATTTACGGACTAAAGATCAATTTTTTCAAGGAACGTAACAAGCTTCGGTAAAATTTTAAGTCCATTTGTCAACTTCAAAAAAAATAGCAGTTATTGGTGGTGGAGCCGCAGGATTTTTTGCTGCAATAAACATTAAATTACTTCATAAGGACTATGAAGTCCATATCCTTGAAAAAACAATGAAATTGCTATCGAAGGTATTGATCTCCGGGGGAGGAAGATGTAACGTTACCAATTACTGCTTCGATAACAAGGAGCTTGTGAAGAATTACCCAAGAGGCGAAAAGGAATTGATGCAGGTTTTCAGCAGGTTTGCCGTGAAAGATACGATAGACTGGTTTGAAACACATGGCGTAAAACTCAAACGTGAGAATGACAACAGGATGTTCCCAACAAGCGATGAAAGCCAAACCATCATTGATTGCTTCATGCAACTTTGCGGGAAATTGAACATACAGATCCGCACCTCTTGTGAAGTACACTACATAAAAAAAGAGAATGGACTGTTCTCCCTGAAAACCTCTGATGGCCCCCTATCCTACTCCAACGTGGTGATCAGCAGCGGAGGTCATCCCAAGTCAACATCATACAAGTTCATTCAGGATACAGGACACACCATCATTGAACCTATTCCGAGTTTATTTACTATTAATTTACCGGAAGAATCCATTAAAAAAGAACTGCAAGGCGTTAGTGTAAAAAACGCCCTGGTGTCTATTGCCAGCACTAAATTCAAATATCTCGGGCCATTACTTATTACCCATAGGGGATTAAGCGGGCCAGCAGTCTTAAAACTATCTGACTTTGCCGCGAAACATTTTTTTGATAGTTCGTACACCAATTCAATACAGATCAATTGGACCGGTGAGATGAGACTTGTTGAGATAGAAGAAACTCTGAGCGAACACAAAACATCACATACCAGATCATTAGTGACCAACACACCTTTATTCGGACTTCCAAAACGAATTTGGGAATTTCTGGTTACAAAGTCAGAAATAGCAAAGGACCTTACCTGGGCCAATGTGTCAAAAGCTCAGCTCCATAAATTATGCAACAACATCTATTGCGATACGTATGCAATGAAAGGAAAGACCACATTTAAAGAAGAGTTTGTGACCGCCGGTGGTGTGGACCTGAAAGAGATCGATTTTAAGACCATGCAAAGCAAACTGGTACCCGGCATCTTCTTTTGCGTGGAGGTATTAAACATTGATGGCATCACAGGTGGCTTCAATTTTCAGGCAGCATGGAGCACGGCCTTTGTTTGTGCCTCTTCTGTATAGGATTTTTTTGTAATTTTAGAAGTAGAAATTGTGTCTCCATCAAATTCCATACGCGCAGTTATTTCCACGGTTCTGTGCCTATTGGGTTTTCTTTCCTATTCACAGGACACCATCCAAGACACTTTTATTCCGGAATATCAAAAAGAAAAATTCTACCAGATCAACACTGTATATGGCACCATTTATCGCGGCCCAGTTATTGAAGAGACCAAACACAGCATTGTAATTCTAAATAAAAAAACGAATGGAAAGATCGCATTGAACAAGTATGAGATCAAGGATCACAAAATGATCACCTCTAAGGAAATCTTTAATGGATTGAAATTTGACGATGGATATTACAGCAATTTTTACATGCTTACCGAAAATGCATTGCCATTCAGAAAGGGCGGTCTTAATACAACAGCACATTACTTTCTGGTGGACAATATCAATTACAGCTTTAATGAAAACCTTGGGATCTCGAGCAATGTCTTTGTGTTTTTACCCGTATCCATTGGCTTAAAATGTTCGTTCAAGATCTCTGAAGATATATATGCAGGAGGCAATGCATATATCTATGGAATGCCGAGTGAGGAAGGGTTTATGAGTCCGTTCATGGGCGCATCAGGAAGAGTTACAAAGGGCAACGACGAGCTAAATTTCTCTTTAGGCGGTGGAATAATTTTTGCAGGGGTTTC
>DAISHL010000473.1:0-2136 GCA_036822555.1 Bacteroidota bacterium
TTTTGGCGATGTATAAAGTTCGTAAGCATCAGGAATAAAGTTGTTGCCAAAACCGCTTAAATTTCCATCGGAATAAAGTCCCATGATCACTACATTGCTTTCTAAACTTTGTTTCAGATCAAGTTGCCACACTTCCACTTTTTCTCCGGGAATTGGAGAAGGTACAACCCTGTTGTAATAATACCAGAACTGACCATTGCCGAACGAACCTTTGTTCACTCCCATATACACAGGCCCATACCAGTAGCTGTCAGAAATCGTTAGTACACTGATGGAATCCTTATTCGCATAACTTTCAAATCCTACTTCAGGATAAGCGAGTTTCATGTTTTGTGAAGGATCGCGATATAGATTCATACTTTTCAATACATCTGCATCTCTGCTTCGTGATGAATCTACCACTTCAATATTCCTGTAAATAAGATTTGGTATATCACACTTATGCAGATTTTCTATGTAACCAATGATGGTATCAACGGCCAATACTTCCCCATAATAACTCCAATGATGTCCGAATTTAGGGAACAATGGATATTTAGCTGTTGGCTTTAGGGTATTGAAGTATGTATATAGATCGATTTGATTGATCCCGTATTGCTTGCCATATTTTACAAATAACTCATGATTTGTGCGCTTCACAGGATGTACATATTTGTCTTCAACGAACTCACGACAAAACGACCCTTTACCGGGAGCATAAACGAACATAAGATCAATTCCCTTTCTTTTCAAAGAATCCTGAACCACCTTTGCCTTTTGCATCAACGAGATCACCTTTTGCTCATCAACCTTATCGTCACCAAAAGCCGAATAGATATATTCCTCACTGAACAAATAATCATCTTTTCCTATCACAAATCCTTTTACACGGATCTGATTGAACAACTCATAATACATTTGATTATTCAGCCGAACCATGATCTCTTTGAATGTCCAGTGGTCGGCATTATAATCGTCTGTCACTTCCTGATAACCTCCATCAAACCACGAACTCCAACTGAATTTTGGCTTCTCATCTGTGATCACCAGACCTGTTAGATTTGGCTTGTCGGTATATTCATCTTTCAATTTCCATTTCAGGTAAATAGGACGAAGCATAGGCACAGATATTGCCAACAAAATAACAATGAGATGTATGCTGTATGATTTTTTACCTGCCATTAAAACCTGAAATAGATGAATGGATTAAAATTCAATGCTGAAATATAACTCAATGACACATAGAATATCAGGATGCTTGTTGTAACTATCATCCATTTACCTGCGGAAGAAAAACTCTCTCCGTATAGTGTGGTTTGTATTGCTTTTGTTTTTTCTGTGATTGCGAACCATGAGATTATTAAAGCTATAATGGCCATAGCCATAAAATCATTATTCATTGCGAATTTACCATCAGTAAGATTGAAATTATACATCTGCTTGATCACAGAAAAGGCATAGGATATATTTTCATTTCTGAATAAAACCCAACCAGTTGCCACAATGATGAAGGTGATAGGAATAGTCACATATTTTCCAAGCTTATTGAACACATTGCCCAGGAACAATCTTTCCATCGCAAGAAATAGACCATGATAAGCACCCCAAAGAATAAAGTTCCAGCTTGCTCCATGCCAAAAACCTGATAGTAAGAATACGATGAACAAATTCCTGTAAAGTTTGGCATTGCTTACTTTGTTACCCCCTAAAGGGATGTACAAATAATTCTTCATCCAGGTGCCAAGCGTGATGTGCCATCTTCTCCAAAACTCGGTGATGCTGGCTGAGATGTATGGATTGTTGAAGTTCTCAGGGATCCTGAAGCCCATGATCTTGCATAAACCAATGGCCATATCACTATAGCCACTGAAATCAAAATAGATCTGGAAAGTATATGCAATAGCTCCCACCCATGCAGCAGCCGTATCCAATTGTTCTGCCGGCAAATTGAATACTGCATCTGCCTGCATACCCATAGTGTTTGCCAATATCACTTTCTTGGCAAGTCCTAAACAAAAAATAAAGAAACCGCTTAATTTAACATCAGGAGTATAATTCTTTTCACGATTGGTGATCTGATCTGCAATATCATTATACCTCACAATTGGGCCGGCAATATGTTTGGGGAACTAAAGAATATAGGATTGATATTGCCAG
>DAISHL010000474.1:0-2126 GCA_036822555.1 Bacteroidota bacterium
ACAGACAATTTTCAAATTATGCATTCACCATTGTTCGCATTTTGAAGTGTAATGGGTATATAATTCATAATCATGCTGCTCTACCTTACCGCAATATTCAGTGCCACGATCAGTCAACATTCTCAATACATCCATACCATTTTCTTCAAAGAACGGTAAGACTCGATCATTTAATAAATCTGCGGATGTGATGGGCGTTTTAGTTGTGTAGAGCTTGCAATCAGCCACTTTGGAATAGGTATCAACAAAGGTCTGCTGATAAACACGCCCAACGCCCTTGAGGGTACCGACATAAAACGTATCCTGTGAACCAAGATAACCAGGGTGGGCTGTTTCAATCTCACCGCAGGCTACATCATCGTCATTTTTACGTTCTAACGCTGCAAGCTGCGCCTCAGTGAAGATGAAGTTCTCTTCTGCAGACTTCTTCTCTAACGCTTTTAAACGCTGTTTAAACGAGGCTAGATCGTGCCTAAGCCAGATGCATCTCACTCCACTTGGTGAAACGAAGGTGCCTCGTTTCCTCAACTCATTGCTAACTCGTGCTTGCCCATGAGCAGGATATTCTATTGCAAAGTCCAGAACAGCCTTCTCTGTAGCATCGTCAGTGCGATTTTTTATATTGGGTTGTCGACGGCTTTTATCGAATAGTGACTCTACGCCACCTTCGTCAACTGCTGATTTATAACGATAAAATGTATCTCTTGAAAAGCCCATGACCTTGCAAGCCTTTGATACATTACCAAGCTCTTCGGCTAAATTTAATAGACCCACTTTGTTTTTGATGATCTTTTGATTACACTGCAACATAAGGTTACCTCTCTTTAGTTTTTGATAATTACTCGACATAACTATCAAAACGGGTAACCTTACTTTTTTCAAGTACTTTGTCAGATTAGATCGGAACTAGTTCAAATTATTAATAATTTACTCGCATAAACCATCTCAAAACAACCTTGATGTCGTAAAATCCATCGAGGTTCCAACCGCATACTTGTTTAACTAATACTCTCTTAAGATTTTATTGATAGAATTCAATCCAAATTATATTGATAAAAATGAGAGGCTTACAGTGGAAGCCAGAAAAACAGACGATAGTCAACAAACTTTTAAAATAAAACGTCATGTTGACTCAAACAGCCTGCCTCCGGAAGCTGATTTTTGGATTCTAGGAAAAAATGTACTATTAACATCAAAGTATTTCCGATTTAATGCAGATGTAAACTCAATACAACGTGAATATGCCAGCTCAAACGAGGGAGCAGATAAATTAATTGTCAACAGTATAAAATATGATGAACCAGATCCATGGATAAGGGATTTTATAGCCATAAAACAATCTAATACAGCCTATGTATTTAATAGTGATGTAACATATGCTGCAACACCTGAGGGTTACTCTGAGGAATATAGCAGGGAAATTGTTAAGTATAATGCGAATGTCTCTCCTTATGTGGAAAAAAATACTTGTCATCCTAGATATCTCTACTGCGAGGATTCAGTCGTAAATTTACAGCCAACTCAAGTAGCAGCACCAGGAGGAAATTTTTTCCATTGTGTTAATGCTGAGGGCACGCCCTATGTAATAATGGGAGAATTAGCCCTTATACCACAAACTAAAATTAGTCAGGAATATCAATCTGACGATAGTTCTACAGTCTTACTAAAATCAAATGCAAAATATTCAACTGCCATGTTAGCAGAAAAAGAGGACATTGTTTTACAGAGACAGTTAAATAAGAAAATCCTAAAACAACAGTGTGGCAATTCAAAAGTAGTTGTTGTACCTAATTCATTTTTTTATCATCTTGATTTAGAAATGTGTGTACTTCCTAACGGCGTTGTTTTACTGCACTCCCATCAAGAAAGTCTCAACTTTATCGAAAAGAATAAAGCTATACTTGATCCATTTTTATCAAGAAAGTATAGACCTGAATTCAGTTATGATAATTTACATAAAAAAATTCTTGCACATCATTCGAAAACAGAAAAGCTCTTTGAAGTTACACAAAGAAAACTCACAAAGCGAGGCTTTACCGTCCTACCCGTTTGTGGTTTCTTAACGTTTACTAATGATTTTCGTGGAGTCAAAGCGACAGGATTTGGTGGATTGCCGGTTGTACTTC
>DAISHL010000475.1:0-2124 GCA_036822555.1 Bacteroidota bacterium
AACAAGTATCACAGATTACGGACAGGGCTGAAATGCTGAAGATCACCAAGGCACTGAATACAGCCCGTGAACTTTACAACCTCATCCGGCTTTCCGGAAATTACGATTTACTAGACAAGATCGATTTTCAAAAACTTTCCGTTTTGGCACGGGAAGCGAATAACCATCTTGCGCTCATTAATGCCCGCGAAGCATTGGAAAGCAGCAATGAAACTGCTAACCTGTTAAACCTTGCACTGGAAGATGTAATCTTTGCATTTACCAAAGTGAAAGAAGAGGAGATGGTGCTGGCAGATCAACTGCGCAACACCTTGCAACGTACGCGCGAGAAGCTGGCTGGCAATTTTGATCAGAAAGATCCGGTCTTCATCAGTCTTAATGAAGAACTTGAGCGGCTATTTAAGAAAAAGAATCTTTCTGAAGTGACCAAAGAAGAAATGGAGGCAAACATAAAAGCGCTGAACGCAATTTATGATAAAGCCCGCGAGCTGGAGCGCAAGAACCAATTGTTGCGTGCCAAATATCAAAACGATGAAAAGTATGCGCGCATCCACAAACGCTTGATGGAAAAAGCCACGCTCACGCCAAGTGAAGCCAAACTATTTGAAGTGTTGAGTGCATTGAAGCAGGAAGTAGATAACCAGATTCTTCAAAACTCCAATATATTGGAAAACGAAAGCTTTGTGGAGAAAATGATTTTACGGCTGGTGATTGACCAGATCAAGAACAAACACCAGATGCCCCTGGATACGGCAACCTCCAAACGCATTAATCAATTGATTGTAAAAGAATATATGAATGAATTTTTGGGTCGAGCCGCATGAGTACCTATTCGCAGATATATATTCAAGTAGTATTTGCCGTAAAAAACAGAAACGCGCTCATTACAACAGGTTGGGAAGAGCACCTGTATAAATATGTAACCGGAATCGTACAAAATAAGGGGCAGAAATTGTTAGCCATTAATGGAATGCCCGATCATATTCACTTTTTGATTGGTATGAAGCCTACCTGCTGCTTGGCTGATCTGGTAAGGGAAGTAAAGAAATCTTCTAACACATTCATTAACGAAAAACAGTTTTGTTCCTTTAAGTTTGAATGGCAGGAAGGTTATGGCGCGTTTTCATATAGCCATTCAGCGTTAGATAATGTCATTGCCTACATTGCGAATCAGAAGGAACATCATCGTAAGGTTTCTTTTAAGGAGGAGTATAAGAAGTTTTTGATATCATTTAATATTGAGCATGATGACAAGTATCTCTTCGATTGGATTGAATGAAGGGATCCCGAAGGGATCAAATGTTTATAGATACAAATATGATACAGAACATACGACCCCTTCGGGGTCGAACCTAACGAGATGAGATTTTTATAAACATATAACCCCTTCGGGGTTAGTAAATGAAGAAACGATGATCAATGATCCCGAAGGGATCAAATATTTATAGAAACAAACATGGAATAGAACATGCGACCCCTTCGGGGTCGTACCTAATGATAAAACAATAGCTATAGACATACAACCCCTTCGGGGTGAACACAAAAGCCAATGAGCACAACCATTGAATTTGAGAAGAAGACCAAAGAGCTGATCGATAACCTGAAAAGCGTATGCGCCAATTACGGATTAGGCAACGATGGCAACGAGTTTAAAATCATTACGCAGGTATTTCTGTATAAATTTTTGAACGATAAGTTCATTTACGAAGTAAAGCAGACGGATAAAAAGCTGGCCAAGCTAGAACCCAAAGAACTGGATGCTGCCTTAAACAAACTGAAGGCCGATGATTATGAGATGCTCACCATGCAGCTCAATGAAAATACGGCTGTCCTCAAGCCAAGACAATTCATCTCCAGTTTGTTTTCCCACCAGAACAAGCCCAAGTTTGCCGAACTATTCGATAAAACGCTGCTCGACATTGCGAAAGAGAACAGCGACATTTTTTCTGTAGTAACCGAAGGTGGGGAAAAGGTGGTATTGTTCGAAAACATCAGCATGTTCGTAGATGATAAGCGTGACGAATTCTGCAAGGCCATCATCAACAAACTGGTGAATTTCAGTTTTGAGAATATCTTTCACGAGAAGTTTGATTTCTACGCCACCATTTTTGAATACCTCATTAA
>DAISHL010000476.1:0-2123 GCA_036822555.1 Bacteroidota bacterium
AGGAAATCAGAGTTCCTGCTCTTCCAAAACCGGTTTGTATCTCATCGAAGACAAGCAATGTACCTGTGGCATTGCACTTTTCGCGTAAGGCAGTAAAATAAGATCGGTTTGCCTGCCTAACACCAGCCTCTCCTTGAATTGGCTCAATGAATACCGCAGCTGTTTGGTTAGTAATGGCCTCCAATTGAAGAAGAGCGCCATAATCCAACTGTCTGATACCGGGTATCAATGGCCTAAAGGCCTCTTTAAAGAATTCATCTCCCATTAAACTCAATGCACCTTGTGTGCTTCCATGGTAGGCATTTTTGAAAGAAATGATCTCTGCCCTACCAGTTGCTCTCTTTGCCAATTTCATGGCACCTTCAATAGCTTCACTGCCACCTGTGGTATAGTATACACTATTGAGCGCGGAAGGTAAAAGTTTACTTAAGTTTGTTGCATAAATCACCTGAGGCGACTGGTTGAACTCTCAAAACAACATCAGGTGCATGTATTTCTTAGATTGATCATGAATTGCATTTACCACATCAGGGTGGCAATGACCAACATTGCTGACAGAAATACCACTGATAAGATCGGTATACACCTTTCCATTCACGTCGGTAAGGTAAATCCCTTCTGCCTTAACAAGATTCATATCAATACCCATCAAAGGCAATTCACTGGTTTGTGCCACGTGATTGAGGAACAATTGCCTTTGCGAAATATGATCCATTATTATTTTTGTAAATTAATGAAGAGCTCTCTTCCGGCACGCGGAAGTATTGATTGGTAGCACTTTTCAAAGGTCTTGATCTTGAATAGAATCTTGAAATAAGAATAGTATTGCAATTGATTGCCTCCAAAAGGTGGCTTGTCGGTATTTAACACGTCATTGAACAGGACGCCAACCAATTTTCCACCGGGCTTAAGCAATTCATGCATCTTCTTGAAGTAATCTGCTCTTAAAGAAGGTTTCAGTGCACAAAAGAATGTTTGCTCAATGATAAGATCAAAATCATTCATGTCAAGATCAAAGAAATTCACCTGCAGTAATTGATCTTTTGGAAAATCAGGCATGCGATCTTGAATATTTCTAAGTGGTTCTTCTGCAAAGTCACATACAAATACATTCTTGAATCCATTACTGAATAGGTATTCTGCCTCGTAGGAATTGCCTGCACCGGGAATAAGGATCTTGAGGTCCTTATTTGTCAATTGATCAACATAATTTTTAATGGGTGTGGTAACAAAACCTACATCCCATCCAAAATCATCATTTAAATACCGGTCGTTCCAGTATTTTGCATTTAATTCAATTGTCATGCAGCCTCCAATACTTTTAATTTAATACTTTCAACACTTTGCTTCGTGCGTTTCACGATCACAATTTCGTAACCGTCTATTTTCTTTTTGTCGTTTATTGCCGGTATCCTTCCGAATACAAAATTAATATAGCCAGAAACAGTCTCGTAGTGAGGGTTTTCAGGCAGAGCTATTGGCAATAACTCATTAACGTCTGCTATGTTGGCCTGAGCATTCACTATAAATTCACTCTCACTTTTTTTCTCAACATTTGGTTTCTCCTCATCATGTTCATCCTGTATCTCCCCTACCAGTTCCTCAATAATATCTTCCATGGTTACCAAACCTGCCGTTGATCCAAACTCATTGGTTACCATGGCAATTTGAATATGTTGTTTTTGAAAGTCTCTTAATAGTTCATTGATCTTCATGCTTTCTGGAACATAGTGGGCAGGACGCATGATCTCTTTTATGGATCTGTATCTGTTCTCGATCAACGCTTTTAAAAGATCCTTGCTGTGTACAATTCCGATTACATTATCCACATCGCCAAGGAACACTGGCAAACGCGAAAATCCTTCGTCAATTACCAATTTACTTACCTGATCTCTTCCCAACTCCACATCAATTGCTGCAATTCTGTTCTTAGGCACCATGATCTGTTTTACAATACGATCGTCAAAATCGAATACGTTTTGTATCAATTCATTTTCGCTTGGCTTTATGGCTCCTCCTTCTTCACTTTCGGTAAGGATCATTCGCAATTCCTCTTCGGTATGAACTTCATCCTCACCAAACTTTTTTATACCGATCATTTTTAAGAAGGTGTTGGACGAATG
>DAISHL010000477.1:0-2121 GCA_036822555.1 Bacteroidota bacterium
GCCTCATTTGGGGCTTTAGTGTCTTGTTCAAGCGAAGTGAAGGAAAATACAGGATCCAATGAAACAAAAGATTCATCCTTTTCCATTACCCCTTTGCCTTTGGAGGTAAAGAAACCTGAACAATTAACGGACGCAAAGGGTGTGGTGGGCATCTTTGATGTTCCTGAGATGCTTACCGTTTCAAAAATGGATTCGAGCAGTTTGTCCTATATCGCTATGCATATGTCAAAGGCATATACCGATATTCAAAAGGATATTAATGAAGTAAAGGCAGAAGTGAATGGCGCATCCGGTGTGATCTATTATAACAATGACACTTCCAATTTCGTATTCGAATGTGTGGTTCCTATTAGTCAGATACCAAAGAAAACCCCTAAGAACAGCACTGTGGTAGTATTGGAGGCTTCACGAATGCTGGTGTACAATTATTATGGGCCTTATTCGAACCTGAAGGATGCTTATGCAGATATTGCCTTGTATTGCAACAAGAACAAGCTTGTGCAAAGCGGACCAATGCGTGAGTTTTACGTTACCGATCCAACCAAGGTAAAAGACAGCAGTCAGTGGTTAACACGTATCATGTTCCCTGTTAAGTAATACTAAAACTGAACTTCAACACGTATTATTGATTAATTTTAAAGGTAGATTTTACCTTTGAAGAATTATTTACAGAAAAAACTCATCAGTGTATCTCTTTATCCACTGATATTTCTTGCGATCGCATGGCTTGTGTTTTTTATTGAGCATGCAACGCAGCTATCTTTTGCGGAATACGGTGTATTACCCCGAAAACTTACTGGACTAAAAGGCGTGTTGTTTTCGGTATTCATTCATGGCGATATTGAACATATAGCTTCAAATTCATTGCCCGTACTTTTCCTTGGCATGTTGTTAGTCTTCTTTTACAGAAGCATTGCCTTTCCTGTATTCCTTTGGATATGGATGATCAGCGGAGTGTGGTTGTGGATCGGCGGACGAAACGATCAATACCATCCTGTATACCATATTGGAGCAAGTACATTGATCTATGGTTTAGCCACATTTTTATTCTTCAGTGGCGTGTTTCGAAAGCATTTGCGTTTAATGGTAGTTTCGGCTCTGGTTGTGTTTTTATATGGAAGTATCATGTGGGGTATATTAGCACTGAGACAGGAGATCAGCTGGGAAGGCCATTTATTTGGGGCTATTGCTGGTGTGATCGTTGCCTACAATTACAGAAAGGAAGGTCAGAAGCAACGTAAATTTGAATGGGAAAATGAAGCAGAGGAGGAGGAATGTTAACTGTTTTGGAAAGTAGAACAGAATGATGAGATGAGTGCAAGGGGAACAGACCAAAATTCTCCAATTCAGATCGTATACAGATACAAGGCGAGTGAGAAACCTACATCACCTGATAAGTGATACACGGCCAGAACGGTTCACTTTCTTTTCGGTAGCCTTCTCAGTACTTTCTATTTTATACACATAAATGTCCTCTTCACATAAATTGCCCTTGAATCTTCCATCCCATTTGCCATTGGGATTGTTTGTTGTAAAGATCTGGTTCCCCCATTTATCATACACTGTAAAAGAATAGTAACTGTATTCGCATTGCAAAACCGGAAAGAAATAGTCATTCCTGTTATCTTCATTTGGCGTGAATGAATTTGGGATAAGCATCTCACAGTCGCACGCTTTTAGTTTAACAAACACACTGTCGTAACGAACACCACAAGATTTGTTCTCGGTTTTAACCCAATAGTTTCCTTCTTTGGTGGCATTGATGGCGTTGGCAGTTGATCCGGTATTCCACAATACTTTTGTGCCTGCAGGCACTTTTACTGACAAAGGTTTTTGTTCATCGCTTAAGCAAAAACTGATTTCGTTTTGAAACGATGGTTGCACTCCCGAAGCAAAGGTCACTCTGAATGTATCGGTGTATAAGCAGCCTTTGTTGGATGCGGTTACCCAGTATTTCCCTGAATTATCGATCCTTGTTTTCGATCCAATGTCGGAATTGCTCCAGGTATATCTGTAATTCGTGTTTTTAAGATCCAATAAAAGGGCATTGCCTTTGCAAATGACAGTATCTCTTACGTCGATCTGAGGTTTGTTCACTAACACTAAAAATGTACAAACCTC
>DAISHL010000478.1:0-2103 GCA_036822555.1 Bacteroidota bacterium
GCTAAAGGGAAGTATCTTTTGTACCATTATTACGATAAATCCTATTACATTCAGCGCTTTGCCATTGATACCTTTACCAAGGAAAATTGGTTCTATGAGCCTGAACCATTAACAAATACAAGCTTTACACAAAAAGAAGTTTTAATATGCACCACCGATTTCATTCAATTGCCCGGAACACTTTTTCTTCCTACAAGTACAAAAAAAGTTCCTTTGGTGATCCTAGTGCATGGCAGTGGTCCGCACGACAGAAATGCTACCATGGGTAAGAACAAGGTATTCAGAGATCTTGCATTTCAATTGGTTCAAAAAGGAATTGCCGTTCTGATCTATGATAAGCGAACCTATGTGTATCAGTTCAGAGATCCATTTCCTAACGACAGTATGGATTATAGAACAGAAACCATCGAAGATGCCGTTGAGGCCTTTTATTTAGGGAAGCGGGATAAGGCCATTGATTCTAACAGGGTTTATATAGCAGGGCATAGCCTGGGCGGGCTGGTAGCACCATTGATAGCTAAACAATGTGCAGGCTTAAAAGGGTTGATCTTGTTGGCAGCTCCGGGCAGACCATTGCTGGACGTGCTGCCTGACCAGTTGGATTATATTTTAAGTACCAAAACAACTCCGGAAGAAAAAGAAGAGACCGAAAAGATAGTTACTTCGGTAAAATGGCAGATCAATAATGCCAAGAAGCCTGATCTTACACTTAAAAGCAAGGTGATGCTTCCGTTTGGTGCCAAGGCAAAATATTGGTTGTTTGACCGAAATTACAAGGTACTTGAGGAAGCCAAGACCCTTCAAATGCCAATTCTGCACTTGCAAGGAGGAAGAGATTATAACGTTACAAAAAAAGATTTTGATCTGTGGAAAGAAGCGATGACCGGAAAACCAAATTACAAGGCCGTTTATTTAGAGAGTTGTGATCATATGTTCTTTGAGGGTGTTGGTACGGCCAAACCTGAAGATGCATTAAGGCCTCAGCATATGAGTCATCAAATAGGAGACCTTATACAAAGCTTTATTTCTGGCAAATAGGTTTTAAAGGAATAATTGTTAATAGTTTTTTGTATTTATTAGCTGTTTTTTTTATTATATTTACAACGCATAAACCATCCAAACATTAAAATGAAAAAAGTATTATTTTCTGTAGTAGCTGTGGCAGTAGTAGCAATGTCATTTACGTCATGCAAAAGCCACGAAAAATGTCCTGCTTATTCTAAAGTGAATACTGAAGCTAAAAAGAACATTTAATCATATTAAGATAACCCGTATGGGTTATTTTATTGAACTATCTATTTAACATAATATTTATTATAGTGATTTTATAATAAGCTAATATAAGGTCATTCCATCTTAAATCCATTAAATTTGCAGATGTCTATGCCAACCATTTTTATTGTTGAAGATGAAAAAGCGATTCTTGAGACCCTGCGGTTAAACCTGGAGCTCGAGAACTACAGGATCATGGATGCATCTTCAGGCAATGCAGCGTTAGACCTATTTAAAAAACAACATTCAGAAATTGATCTAATTCTTTTGGATGTGATGCTTCCCGAGATCAATGGATTTGATCTGTACACAAAATTCAAAGGCATCAATACAAATGTTCCTGTTATATTTCTTACGGCCAGAAACCAAAACATTGATAAAATTGCCGGTTTAAAACTTGGCGCTGACGACTATCTGACCAAACCATTTGATTTGGAAGAACTATTGCTACGAATTCAAAATGTATTGAAACGTTATGGCAGTAATACTTCTCGGTCCGTTTTTAATTTCAACAATGGTTCAATAAATTTTGATACTTACGAGATCACGGATGTTTCAGGAGTTAAACACTCCCTTTCTAAACGAGAAATTGGTTTATTACAGCTATTGACATCGAACGAAAATAAAGTGATCTCACGTGATGAGATCATTGATAAATTGTGGACATTAGACGAAAATCCTTCGTCTAGGACCATCGATAATTATATCCTGAATTTCCGGAAATATTTTGAGCCAAATCCTAAAGAGCCTATCCACTTTCATTCCATACGCGGTGTAGGCTACAAATTCACTTTTTAGGCTGCTTCTTTACGTATTCTCTCAACTCATTCT
>DAISHL010000479.1:0-2102 GCA_036822555.1 Bacteroidota bacterium
CATAGTGCGAATTTAATCATTTTAGGTATATAATCGGACATTCAAATTTTATTTTTTTATTTTCAATAGCCGCTTCAATCGGACGGTCAAACAATGATACTCTGTTTGTGTATTATCTTGAAAATTACCCATACTCATACACAGAAAACAAGCAGATCAAAGGAATTGAGATCGAGATTTTAAATGAATTCATTAATTGGGTAAAGAACGATGGGATGTTCTTCACCGTGATCTATAAGTCTTTTGATGAATTTGATAAATTCTACACTGCGGTAAAAACTGCGGGTCCGAAAGTGGTAGGCCTTGGTTCAGTGACAATCAATGAGGAACGTCTGAAAGATGTTTCTTTTTCCCCGCCATACATTAAAAATGTATCCATTCTGATCAGCAATGGAAACACAAAAACACTAAAGGACAAAAAGGAGATCACCAAAGAGTTTAAGGACGAGATAGCGGTTACCATCAAAAACTCAGTTTATGAGAAATACTTGCTGAATATTAAAAAACAATACATGCCGGCACTAAAGATCGAATATGCCGAGAATGAATTTGACGCTATAGAAAAAGTAGCGAACACCAACTATTATTTCGCTTATTGCGATATCTTATCATATTGGACCTACCTTCAAAAACACAGCAATCAATTTTTAAAGATCCAAAAGGTATTTACGGTAGATAAGGACAACCTTGGACTCATTACCCAAAAGAATTTCAAGTACAAAGCCATGCTTTCTGAATTCTTTGAAACAGGCTTTGGCTTTATTGCCACCAAAAGATATACTGAGATCCTGGAGAAATACCTCAGTTTTGAGGTCATCGAATCCGTGAAAGTGAATTGATGCGTTTGGGTAATTAACATCAAGCTGCTGAAAACACACCTTAAACCCTTGTAGATATAGACCAATTTATTTGAAACTTAAAGGTCTAATTTGAGGCACTTTTTACTCATACTCATCACTTTCTGTGTTCTTGGCTTAACTGGTCAAAATAACACTCTGAACATCAACTATATTGTTCATCCCCCATTTGCAATCAAAGATAGCGCAGGCCCAAAGGGCATAGAGGTTGACATTATCAATGAATATCTTTTATGGCTGAAGACCACCAAAAAAATGGACATTTCAGTGAGCTATAATGCATTTACTGATTACGCAAGTCTCATCGCTGAAACCAAGAAACCAGGCAACAAATCCATTGGTCTCGGATCATGCATCACAAATTCAGAAAAACCCGGCGAGGTGGAATACACCTGCCCATACCTTAAGAACCTTTCCTTTTGCATTACCAATGGCAATGCCCCGGACATTAAAACAAAGAACCAAACAGATATTTACAGAGTGCTTTCAAGTATGACCGCCTTGACCATCAATAACAGCAACCTGAATAATTGTACCAACGAGATAAAAAAACTATACGTTAAGGATCTTAAGATCACTTTTGTGAATTCACAAATTGAGATACTTAACACTATATCAAAAAACATCCTGAATTTTGGCTATGTTGACGCCATTGAGTTCTGGCTGTACCTTAAGAACAATCCCAATAAATTTTTAAAAGTTCAAAAGAGCCTCGACCAAACCAAGGAGACCTTCAGTTTACTGCTCCCAAAAGGCAGTGAGCACAAAGCTCTTTTCAATGAATTCTTCACCACCTTTAAAACAGGCACTAAATACCGATTAATTCTTGAAAAATATCTGGGCGGTTTCATGACACAAAACATGGCCATGAAATAAATTTTCTAAATTTGCCTTTATCCTTTTTCAATGATAGCCATAGACAACACCCTTATTTCAGAAGACATACTGGAGAAAAAATTTGTTTGCGATCTTAACGCTTGCAAAGGCGCATGCTGCGTTGCAGGAGACAGTGGTGCACCACTAGACAAAGATGAATTGGCCGTTATTGATTCTATTCTGGAAAAAGTGAAGCCATACATGGTTAAAAAAGGGTTGGCGGCCATTGAAAAGCATGGCCCATACGTGATCGATGGTGATGGCGATTATACTACTACCCTGGTTGCTCCTGGACAAGAATGTGCTTTCGTATATTTTGATGAGAACAAGATCGCTAAATGTGCCATTGAAAAAGCTTATCTGGAAAAG
>DAISHL010000480.1:0-2098 GCA_036822555.1 Bacteroidota bacterium
CAATTGGGAATGGAATGCTCTAAGTTATCAGGTTCAGTTCGATCAGCCATTGCTTGGAGTTTATCATCCGCTGTCCAACAAACCGTTCAATGAATTCTTATTAAAATGGCGTTCCAAATTTGGTTCAAGTATCATTCCATTAAAAGAATTCTATCCTTTTTTGTTAAAGAATAAGCATCGCAATTTTACGATCGGATTGATCGCCGATCAAAGTCCGGCCCCTGAAAGTGCTTATTGGACCACCTTTTTAAATCAAGATACTCCAGTATTCAATGGTCCTGAAAAAATTGCACGGAAACTTCAATTGCCTGTAGTATATGTGCACGTGATCAAGAAGGGCAGGGGCTATTATGAATTGGACGTGAAACACATTGTGGATGATCCTCAGAAATTAGAAGAAGGAAAATTAACGGAACTGCATGTGAAGTATCTGGAGGAGAATATCAGAGAACAGCCGGAAACTTGGCTTTGGAGTCACAAGCGCTGGAAACACAAGCGCAGGTTATCTTAAATACAGAAAAGAAGCTCCGTGTTTGTTCAACTGCAGAGCGGGGGCCGGTATTTTTAGAATATTCAAGCAGTTGAAAACAGCTTTCAATGTTTTTGATCTTGTTCTTATTCGCGTAAGATCAATATCCAGGCTCAGATAAAAATTACGGTAGCGTTCTGTTTCAAAATAATAGGTAACATTTGGTGTTCCCGGATGGTTATAACTTATAAAGCTTTCTTTGGCTCTCACCATTCCGGTAGCTCCGTATCCCAAAGAAACATTAAGCCATTTCGGGAATTTAGAATCCTTACCGATGAATGTGAACGGACTAAAACTCAACCAATAAACTTGACCGTTGTAATCCTTTAATACACGTTCAACAGCATCTTTTCCCAATAGGTTAGGATTGTATCTTGCAAGTCCGCTTTCAACATAAGAGAATTTAAAAAAAAGCCTTTGTTCATTCCATAAGGCGGTTTGTCCCATTGCAAAGCCTGTTCCAGCCGTATTGGCGATCATGTCACCATATGAGAATCCCCAGCCTATACTGTAACCGTCCATCATTTCGATACAGGCCATATATGTGAATCCAACCAAGCCTCCATAGATAATACTCTTCATTTTACTGTTTCCGGCCCATTCAAAGGCATCATGCATAAGCCTGGCAGAATTGTAAGTGGTCCAAAAATGGCCAAGCTTATCCATTTGTTGCCATTCATCATTATCATTGAAAAAATTAAATGATCCATTATTGTATTGCAGGTACCATGCTTTGCTCAGATACACCAATGACCCACCTGCAATACCTGCAGAAGTGGATGCCACAATGATCTTACGGTTCCTGTAATTGGGTGTTTGCGTTGAATCGTTTGATAATGCAATGCACGTATTTTGAAGGAAGATCAGTACAAGGGTTATGTGCAAAAATCGGATCAAAGATGTTTTTGCGCAAATATAAGCCTAAATGCTCAATAGTCGTTTGTATCTATGAGGTCTTGCACATCAGCCAGATTCAGTTTGCTTCGCTTGATGCTCTCTTTCACCGGAATGGCTGTGTTTCCGGGACCTGTATTGGAATCGCCTACGCCATTGGCGTTGTTAAGGTCAATGGCATCGTAGATGTTTTTATTCCCATAATAACTCTTTGTTTTTCCTAACCTTAAAACAAGTCCAAAATTAAGGAAGCCGCTCGTAGGTAATTTTTTCTCGTAGAAATAATACTTATAAGGAGCTCTGGGCCTTTCTGCATTCCTTGATTCAGAATAGAAAGTAATATTGTTCCGAGTGCTTAATCCTAATGCAAGATAACATGCGAAATTGTTACCAAATGCGGCATCCAATCTTAGGCCTGAAAGGATCTCGTAGCGTGTAAAATTGAAGAATTTATCGTCCGGTTTAAAATAAAGTAATGAGTCTTTGTTTGAGAAAGTGAACATACCGCCTTGTGGTTTAGAGAAGATACTAAATCGAACGGTGTTGCTAAAAGGAATGTTCAAACTGATGTTCTTAGGTATTTGTAAACTAAAGTTAACCTTGTCCAATTTACAAATTCTGAATCCCAGGTATGGCAGATAATTACGGTTGCACGATAATAATGATTTGGTAAGC
>DAISHL010000481.1:0-2094 GCA_036822555.1 Bacteroidota bacterium
TAAGGTATGAAGTGAATTCTTTTTCAACCGCTGAATTGATCTCAAAATTTTTATTGAATTCTTCAGCGGTTTTGTAAGTTGATTTTAAAACTGCCCTTTTCATGTCGGTATATTCAAAGGCAAAGGTATTTATGATACCATTGTAATATAAACGGTTCACAAAATTGCTGTATTTGGCAGTATCCACTGGTACAAACACATCCGGTACAATACCACCGCCACCATACACGATCTTTCCGCCGGGTGTTCGGTATTGTTTCGATTTATCGATCTTCATGCTGTCGCGGTTATATAACTCACCATGTTCAAATCGATCGTATTCTTCGCTGAAATACGCCTCATGTCCTGCCGCATAAGGTTTTTGGATGCATCTTCCTGTTGGGGTGTAATATCTTGCAATGGTTAGCCTTATGCCTGAACCATCTGGCAGGTCAATTTGGTCTTGCACCAAACCTTTGCCAAAACTCCTTCTTCCTATGATGGTGGCACGGTCGTTATCCTGCAGGGCACCGGCAACAATTTCACTGGCACTTGCGCTGCCTTCATCTATAAGCACCACCATGTCGTTCTTTTCAAAACCACCTCTGGATGTAGCGTTATACGATTTCTTAGGTTGTGCCTTTCCGGCAGTATATACGATCTGTAATCCGTTGATCAGAAATTCATCTGCAAGCTCAACGGCGGTCTTTAAAAACCCTCCGCCATTACCTCTAAGGTCAAGGATCAGTTTTTTCATGCCATCCCTGCTGAGTTTATTGAAGGCATCCAGGTATTCGTCATAAGTAGTGCTAGCGAACTTGCTTATTTTCATATACCCAATTCCGGGCTTAACCATATAAGCAACATCCAAACTGTACAAAGGTATCTTGCCTCGTGTAATCTTAAACTCTATTGGTTTGCTAAGGCCACTTCGAAGTATGCCTACTACAACGGTTGTTCCGCTCTTGCCCCTGAGTTTATCAAATACGGTTTTTGAGGTGATTTTTGATCCGGTGATTGATTCGCCATTTACTTTGATGATCTTGTCTCCTGCTTTTATGCCAAGTTTTTCAGAGGGTCCGCCTATGATCGGATTAATAACTCTTACTGTATCATTAATGATATTGAATTCAACACCAATTCCATCGAAGTTACCTTCAAGCGGCTCATTCACCATTTCAAAATCCTGGGCCGGAATGTATTCGCTGTGCGGGTCGAGATTCTTGAGTAAACTTGCTATTGCTTTTTCTTCGAGATCCTTTGGATCAATAGTGTCAACATAATTTCGTTCAATGAAATTGATGAGGCTGTTCATTTTTGAACCATTGGATTCATGGTATGATTTTCCTGCAACTTCTGCTGTGCTGTTGCTTCTGTTGTGCAAGAAGTAGCCAAGTGCCAGGCCTGCAGACAGAACAAGTGCAAAATACAAAGGCATTAAGGCGTATTTGCTTTTTTTGGCAGTAGGGTCACTTGGTTCGGTCATCATTTTATGGTAACTTTGTTAGTAACAACAAATGTAAATATTTGTTTCTTTAAACATGAGTCTTTCAATGTGTATGTCGGGATATAGAACAAAATATTGGATAAAATTAACTTTTGTTGTTTTCCTTTCACTGGCACTACATTCGTGCAAGAAGAAAAAAGAAGAGCCAGAGCAGTATCCAATACCAAATATTCCAGTGAATGTTACCATCTATCCCAATGACCCTACTAATTTTAAGATCCAGGCTGTGGGCGGATGGCAGTACTACCAGGGCGCAGGCTATCAGGGATTGATCATTTACAGAAAAACGCTGCAGGAATTTGTTGCAATAGATAGAGCCTCTACTGTAAACCCAAATAATTCAGGTGCAGCAGTGAAAGTTCAATCAGATAATTTTACCTTGAAAGATACGGTGAGTGGTGCTACATGGCAGATCGTTGATGGAGCCATCATGAACAGTTCAAGCAAATGGCCTCTGCGGGTGTATGGATGTTCTTACGATGGCAATGTATTGTTGGTGCGCAATTAATCTTGTTTTTTCCAGCGCGCAGTTTTAATCAACTGTATAACATCTTCGAGAATAAAATCAATCTCCAGTTTAAGTGAATCGGTATTAGGGATTGCTTTGA
>DAISHL010000482.1:0-2092 GCA_036822555.1 Bacteroidota bacterium
TGAATGGGTTCAGATCTCCTGATAATTCAATCGTAGTAGGACCATGGTCATTCTCTCCTCCGCTGAAATTAACATTTAAGGTGAAATTGAATTTACCCAGACCATTGCTATTGAATTCAATGAAAGAATAAGGCTTCTTTTCTTTTAACTCCACGGTCATTGGGGTGATCCCTCTGATATTAAATGAACAAGAAGTGGCAGTATATGTAAAATTATCTGCTTTATCTTCCGGCAAAATAGATGCAAAATTCGAAAAGTCGGTCAGATACTCGAACAGCGCTTTGTTTGAGGATGCCGCGGTTAAAGCCGCGCTTGGAATAGAAAAAAATGCCATGTTATTTATTCAGGATCTCGTACCTCACAAAATACGAGGCCTTTATTTTTATTTTTGTAAAAGAGATCTCGCTAACACCAGGCTCATTCATGTTCTCAGCCAGGGAAACGCTTTGAGCCACATTACTTGCTCTGCCACCACGGTAGCTGCTGAAATAACCGTAAGCGTTCCTTGACGATGGATTATTGTAAATGGTATTGTCTACTTCATCGATCAATATAGGCTTACCGGCTTGCTGACCAACTGCGGCCAACAAATAGTCAACTTTCTCCTTGGCCGCTTTGATGGCCTTGATCCTGTTTTCCTTTGCAAACTCCTGAAGCTTGGTATGATTCAATTTTGAGATATAGGCGTCCTCAGCATTTTGAGCATCCAATTTTTTGTAAACCTTATCCAATGATGCTACATCTGTTAATTTAAGAAGGAAATTCTTAGTAGCGATCAGATCGCTCTTGCCTATCTTCACTTTTCTGTAATCTGCATTGGCATCGCTCAATGTTAGATTGGACAAAGGAATACCCAACTCGCCCAGGGCCGCCTTAAGGTCATTTTCCTGCTTATCTAAGGATATCTTTTCTTTCCCATCGAATCGTTCCTTCAACACAATGGTCACAAAGATCTCATCAGGCACGATCTCTGTTTCACTTGTTCCTGTTACTTCGATCACGTTCTTTGCCTCAATAGGCAATATCGTATTCACCTGGGCAGATACGCTCAGCGCACTAACCAGGAAGAACATTGCAACTGTTTTTTTCATTGTCTTATTTTAAAATCGATTGATTCCAGGTATCCGGACTATTGCGCCACTCCGCCAAACTGGCCATGTCCTTTTCAGAGATATATCCTTTATCAAGGGCTACATTGATCAATGTAGAATAATTGGTCAAGGTAACAATCTTGCAATCTGCATTTTTAAAGTTGCTTTCGGCCACATCAAATCCGTAGGTGAATATCGCCGCCATTCCTTTAACTACACATCCCTTATCGCGCAATGCTTCAACAGCCTTTAAGCTACTTCAACCTGTACTGATAAGATCTTCAATAACCACAACACTCTGTACTTTTTCAATATCACCTTCGATCATATTTGTTAGGCCGTGTTTCTTGGCTTCGCTTCTTACATAAACAAAGGGAAGTCCCATTTCCTGCGCCACCAAAGCACCCTGTGCAATTCCACCCGTGGCAACACCGGCGATCACGTCGGGCTTTGCAAAATCCTTATTGATGGCATTCACAAACTGCTGGCGAATATAGGTCCTGATAGCAGGATAGGATAATGTTTTTCTGTTATCGCAATAGATCGGTGATTTCCAACCACTGGCCCAAGTAAAAGGATTTTCGGGTTGTAATTTTACGGCCTTGATCTGGAGTAAGAACTCTGCAACTTTATAAGAAGTTTCGTCGAAAGAAGTCATGCTGCAAAATTATGAAATATAGATTGTACCTTTGATACATAATTATGAACAAACACATTCATTATCATAACAAAAAAATAATTCTCGGAGATTCTCCTGTGGAAAATTCAGACAATCAATTGATTATAGATACTTCAACCTTGACTGACCATGAATTAAAAAAACAGGGTCAGAATTTTATGTCTGCAACCGAAGGAAAAGACCTGTATTTGAATTGTAAAAACTCGGATAGTGTCCTGAAAAAGATCATCACCGCTATCAACATTATTGAAGCTACCGGAGGTCTTATTCAAAAGAACGATCAGTATTTATTCATTAACCGCCTAGGAAAATGGGACCTCCC
>DAISHL010000483.1:0-2078 GCA_036822555.1 Bacteroidota bacterium
ATATAAATATCTGATGTGTAGTTTTTTACCATGCGTTACAGGAAGTACTGCGTTATAGGAATTGTAGATCAGTGCATCCCAACCAGGACATGTGTCATCTAAATAGTACGACTGTGCAAATACCAATGGCAGCTCACTCTTCAAGATGGCTTCATCCCAAAGTGATCTATTGATCTTCTTATGTTCAGTATACTCAAGCATGGCTTCCTGTTAATGTATTAAAGTTTGCACCTTGTGAACGCGCTTGTTCAATGAACTCTTCCAGGAGATCAAATGAACAAGGGGCTAGTGACTTAGGATGACTTAGAACCATCATGCGCTGATCACCCTTTTGTTTTGCTTTTGTAAAAATACCTTTGAGGCGTGACGCAAAATACCCATCGGCACTGGCAAAATGATGCGTTGATGAATAGAATTGTTTATAGATCCTCTTTTTATCCTTTAGCCAGGAACCATCACCCACGGGTTTGTAACGTGATGGATCGAGTTTCATGCGAAGGTACAATTGCCAGTAAAAGAGCGGCGACAATTGTTCCGATGTTGTTGGCACTTCGTGAAATTTTCCGGCTTCCGATTCCACACAGCAATCGTTCTCAAAACGCCATTCAGCCTTTTGAGGTGCAGATCTGTAATCAAAATAATGTGCGGGCGATGCATGATAGCCTCCGGAATACACGCTACTATCTGTAAAAAGTCCATTCTCTGCCAATGCCTCTTTGATATGCAGGAATGGTTGTATACACCAGCCGCCTGCTCTAAAGGATCGGCATGGTTTTCCGGTAATATCGATAAGTTGCTGATGGTAATGTGTGATAATGCGTTGTGCCTCTTCCTTGGTAAAATCTGCCAGTTTGTAACGTCGTGTCGATATTTTCCAAGCACCATTGTTATACACACAGTCTTCCCAATGCGGATGAACATGCAAGGCTACCTCATGGCCCAGTTCATGTAATTTCTTAATTTGTGCTTTTACACGGTTCAAGTCTGAAGCGCAAGAAGGTTGTTCTATAAAACGTTGTGAGGCTGCCAAGTAACCGGCGTCAATGAAGAAGATGAGAGGAACATGATGTTTTGAAGCCAATGACAATAATTGTTCGGTAGGCTCAAGCATGCATTTGTCAATGCTGCCAGTGTGGCTGCCAAAAAACAATTCATAATCAAAGCTTAGATGTATCTTCATCACTTAATAAATAAATTAAAGTAAACTATTTAATTCACCATACATATTGTTCATTTTAATCCGTAAATGTCAAATAACCAAGTCCATTCGAACGAATCAAGGAAAAAATATTGCTCCTGAAACTTCTTTTGAGAACATTAAATTCTATCATTATGATTGTTCATTTCTCGATACACCTCCTTCGTCGGTACTCGAAATGACAATCTTAATTCATTCTTACTTCTTATACCAATTCGTTCCTCCTCACTTTTCACAAAAAGGCGTATACATGGTAATTCCATCCTTATACTTCTCAACTAACCAGTAATGCATGCTTGCCGCGTCAATTATATAACAAGTAGCTTTACCTAGGCTGAACTTCCTCATGACACCATCTTTGATAAAAGCATCTTCAAGCTCGTTACACCTTCTTTTCTTCGATTGTTGAGGATCATGTACCTTGGTGATCATCGTTACGTGTTTTCCATCCTTATCTTTCATTCGCACCGTGAATACCTTTTCATGATACACCGGAAATTTGAAATCAGGAATAGCATCTTCGGGTGTATGAAAATTGGTCACGCTTTCAAGCTTTACACCAAGCAATAAGATCTTCCCTTGCTTTTCAACCAGTTTCATAAAAGGGCTATATGCATTGTAAGGTGTGAGTTGACCAAAATGATCCTTCACAAACCACTCTGCATCTTTACCAAATGCACATACCGGATCTGTAGGATGCAGACTTCGAAATACGTCTTGTTTTTTACGAAACACCTCTGTAATGGCCCCCATATTGGATGGTGTAAGTCTCACATCAAAGAGTGGATCGTTTTTTAAATGGTCGTAATTGTATCCTGTTCCCGGGAATGAAGGCATCAATAAGGTTCCGTATTTACCAAACAGATCCATCAATGAATTC
>DAISHL010000484.1:0-2077 GCA_036822555.1 Bacteroidota bacterium
GTTTTTTCTTCCATGGAATCCTATTCTACCATGAAGTTGTATTCCCATGAAGCATATTTTGGCAAACTAACCAAAATGGATTCAATTCGTCCGTTGGTCTCTAAACCAAATTTGGTGCCTTTGTCGTAAACCAAATTGAATTCCACATAACGTCCGCGGCGAATAAGCTGCCACTGTTTGTTCTGTTCAGTATAGGTCTTGTTATTGTTTCTTGTAATGAGTTCAACATAAATTGGCGCGAAAGAAGCACCAACATCTTTCCAGAATGCAAGGTTCTTTTCAAAACTCATTCCATCACCTTCATTCAGTCTGTCAAAAAAGCTTCCTCCTATGCCCCGTGTTTCATTACGGTGGGTGATAAAGAAATAATCATCCGCCCACTTTTTGAATTTAGAATAGTAATCCGGATGGTGTTTATCGCATACGTGTTTCAGTTGCTCATGAAAGAATTTTGCATCTTCTTCAACAACATAGTGTGGTGTAAGATCTATGCCGCCTCCTAGCCATTTTACGCCATTATCCATCTCAAAGTACCTTACATTCATGTGAATGATTGGCACCATAGGATTTTCGGGATGTATCACAATAGACACCCCTGTGGCAAAGAATTGCGGGCGATCTGTCTTTTTCCCTTCAATGGCGTGTTCTTTTTCCTTGAATAAGAATTCGGGAGCTAAACCATGCACGGCGCTGAACATAACGCCGCCTTTTTCCAGTACTGCACCATTCTTGATCACATTTGAACTTCCGCCACCTCCTTCATTCCTTGTCCAGTTGTCAATTTCAAAACGTGCTTTTCCATCTGCGTTTTCAAGAGCCTTGCAAATGGTCAACTGAAGTTCTTTCAGCCAGGATGCGATATGCTCTCTGTTTATTTCCATCCCGTTTCCGTTAGCTGATAGTTGTTATATCTGAAAATATAAACTCCGTTATTGTCAAATCCGGTGGTGTTATCAGGACGTGTAAACTTAAATCGGATGTATTTTCCTTCTGATGGAAGTTCATTCAGTTTAAAGATAAATTCAGGTCCGTAGGTCTTTAAATGATTGAGATAATACCATGCAATATCATAGCCAATAAAATAGAACTCGCTAGGGTAGGTGTTTTGAACCGCTCTGTACTTGTATAACAAAGGATCATACGCCTTGAGATTTGTAAGATGATTTGACGAAGGGTATGTGTAATTCAATTGATTGAGGTATTCCTGATCAATATTCTCAATGGAAGAGGTACTTTGCCAGCCGCATAATGTAATGTCCTTTTTGTTTCCGAACAATGCCAACTGTGTAGTAAAGTCGGTGATCAACACCTGATTGGATGAGAAATTAACTACTACATTCTTCATACCATCGGCATAATTTTTTTTGATCCCATCTATTCCCTTGCAGGTTATTACAGAATCCTTTATGCCATAAGCAGTGGACTTGATCTTGTTATTGAAGTATGTTCGAAATGCCTTAGCGAATCCAGTTTCCTTTTGGTCTTTTTCATTGGAGATATTCAATATGACCCTCACCTTTTTAGGTTTAAGAGAGTCTATGATATAGTCTGCCAACGATTCAAGAAGAGTATATTGGGATGGATTTGTTTTTGAAGCATAAATGTTGTTGTAAAGGAATTTATTCTGTTGAGTGATCGGTGAAACAATTGGAATGTTGAGTTCTTTGGCTTTTTGAGACACAGTTTTGAATCCATTGGCATACATGGGGCCAATGATGAAATCAGTTTGTTTTTTATTTAAATGGTCTAGTATAGCTGCAAGATTCAATGAGTCTTTATCATCCATATCGAATAGCTCTAAGTTCACTTTGAAATCATTGGTGTTCAGTGTGTCAACCACATGTTTGAATCCCAAATAGAAATCAACAGCCAGTGAGCTGATCTGTGGGAAGGACATGTTTGCTTTCACAAGATTGGATGGTACAATGTCAGGCATTTGATCAAGCTTGAATGGCAATATCAGCGCAACGGTATATGCTGGTTTTTTACTGTAAGCAGGAAGTTTGGTTGTTTCATTATCTATAGTTTTTACGGTGGAGCTGTCTATAGAAGCAGTTTGTGTTATTGTCGCCTGTGG